>DATHUB010000330.1:0-9743 GCA_035462695.1 Coriobacteriia bacterium
CGGCATTCCCTGACGAATCTTGAAGCCGGCGATCGACTTCTTTGCGCGAGTGATCAGCGGCTGCTGGCCGGTGACGATTCGCAGGTCCTCAACGGCCGCATCGAGCTGCTTCGTGTCAGTCACGGCAGCTCCGACGCCCATGTTGACGACGATCTTCTCCAGGCGCGGGACCTGGTTCACGTTGCCGTACTCGAGCTGCTCATGCAGCGCGGGGACGACCTCTTTCAGGTACTTCTCTTTGAGCCTTGGTGCCATCTCGTTCTCTTCCTTCTATCGGGGTTCTCAGCGCAAGATTGCCGACCCTGCGCCTCCCCACCCTTGAGCGGGGAGCCTTCACATCACCGACGACTAGCCGTCGATGTCGTTTCCGCACTTCTTGCAGACGCGAATGCGCGTTCCCTCTTCACGGCGGCGGCCGATGCGGGTCGCCTGCGAGCACTTCGGGCAGATGAGCGCGACGTTGCTCACGTGGATGGGCGCCTCGATCTCGAGGATGCCCCCCTTGGGGTTGCGCTGGGTCGGGCGCGTGGCCTTCTTGACCATGTTGATGCGCTCGACGATGACGCGCTCCTTGTAAGGCAGAGTGGCGAGGACCTTGCCCTCCTTGCCCTTCTCCTTGCCGGCGAGGATCTTTACCTTATCGCCCGTGCGGATGCTCAGCTTCGTCATAGTGGCCTCCTTAGAGCACCTCGGGCGCGAGCGACACGATCTTCATGTAACGGCGGTCGCGGAGTTCACGAGCCACCGGGCCGAAGATACGCGTGCCGCGCGGATTTCCCTGCAAGTCGATGATGACGGCTGCGTTGTCATCGAACTTGATGTAGCTGCCGTCCGGTCGACGCACTTCCTTGACCGTGCGCACGACAACTGCCCTGACGACGTCACCCTTCTTGACCTGGCCGTTAGGAATGGCTTCCTTCACGGCGCAGACGATCACGTCGCCCAGATGGGCGTAACGGCGCTTTGAACCACCGAGAACCTTGATGCACGCTACCTTGCGGGCACCAGAGTTGTCGGCGACCTTGAGCCGTGTCTCTGCCTGAATCATCGTTTCCTCCGGTTACTGCGGTCCGTGAGAGGTGCACCTCACGTACGGTGCACGTGCGCGGCCGGTGCGTGCCTACTTGGCTTTCTCGATGACCTCGAGCAGACGCCACCGCTTCATCTTGGAAAGCGGACGGGTCTCCATGATCGTCACCGTGTCTCCCACGCCACACGTATTCTCTTCATCGTGTGCGTGGAACTTGCTCGTGCGGGTGATCATCTTGCCGTAGAGCGGGTGCTTCTTGCGCTCCTCCACGGCTACGACGCAGGTCTTATTGCTGGCGGTCGAAACGACCACACCTTGACGGACCTTGCGACGATTGCGCTCTTCAGTCATGGCTCTCCTCACTCACCTACGAAGCGGCCGCTTCACGCTGGGCGGCGAGCTCACGAACGCGCACCTCAGTGTGAAGGCGCGCTATGTCCTTCTTGACGGCGGCCACACGGCCGGTGTTATCGAGCTGTCCGGTAGCGAGCTGGAACCTCAGGTTGAACAGCTCGGCACGGGAAGCCTTCAGCTTTTCGACGAGCTCGTCATCGCTGAGCTCACGGATCTCTGTGTTCTTCATCTATGCCTCCCCGCCGCTCTCGGCACGGGTCACGAACTTGCACTTGATGGGCAGCTTGTGGGCGGCCAAACGCATGGCTTCCTTGGCTACCTCTTCGGGCACGCCGGCGACCTCGAACATGATCTTGCCGGGCTTGACTACGGCAACCCACTTCTCCGGGTTGCCCTTACCGGAACCCATACGCGTCTCGGCGGGCTTCTGCGTAACGGGCTTGTCCGGGAAGATGTTGATCCAGACCTTACCGCCACGCTTCATGTACCTGGTCATGGCAACACGGGCCGCCTCGATCTGGCGGTTGGTGATCCAGGCCGGCTCGAGGGCCTTGAGGCCGTACTCGCCGAAATGCACCTGGGTTCCGCCCTTGGCTTCACCCTTCCAGTTGCTGCCACGCTGCACCTTACGGTGCTTCACACGCTTCGGGAGCAGCATCTAGCGCCTCCCTTCGTTCCGACCCTCACGGCGCGGACGAGGAGCACGAGTGCCCTCAATCGCAGGCGTCGGGGGCTTCTGACCCGGGAGCACCTCGCCGTGGTAAACCCAAACCTTCACGCCGCAGGCACCCATCGTGGTGCGAGCGACGGCCGTGCCGTAGTCGATCTTGGCGCGCAGGGTGTGAAGCGGCACGCGACCCTCGCGATACCACTCGCGACGACCCATCTCAGCGCCGCCGAGACGACCCGAGCACTGCACCCTGATTCCAAGGGCACCGCTCTTCATTGAAGACGCGACCGCCTTGCGCATGGCGCGGCGGAATGCGACGCGGCCTTCGAGCTGCTCGGCCACGGACTGAGCGATCAGCGTGGCGTCGAGCTCCGGACGCTTGATCTCGATGATGTTGACCGAGACCTGACCGCCGGTCAGGCGCTCGAGGTCCTTACGCAGGACGTCGACCTCGGCGCCCTTCTTGCCGATCACGATGCCTGGACGAGCAGTCCACAGCTCGATGGCTGTCTTGTCGCCCTTGCGCTCGATCTCGACGCGAGAGACGGCTGCGCGACGCAGACGGGTCGCCAGGTAGCGACGGATCTGAACGTCGTTCTCGAGCGTCTTCGCATAGTCCTTGCCGGAGTACCAGCGCGAGCGCCAGTTCTCCACAATGCCCAGACGTATGCCGATTGGGTATACCTTCTGTCCCATGGTGGCGCCTACGCCCCCTCTCGCTGCTTGACGATCACGGTGATGTGGGCCGTGCGCTTGTTGATGCGGAACGCGCGACCCATGGCACGGGGCTGAATGCGCTTGAGGGTCGGACCCTCATCCACGAACGTGGCGCCTACGAACAGGTCGTCGGCCTTGATCTTCAGGTTCCGCTCGGCGTTGGCCACCGCGCTGTTGAGCACCTTCTCGACGATCTCGGAGGCAGCCCTCGGCGAGAACCTGAGGATGGTACGAGCCTCATCGACAGACTTGCCGCGGATGAGGTCGACCACCAGGCGCGCCTTGCGGGGACTGACCCGCTGGAAACGTGCAACGGCTCTGGCTTCCATGTCTACCTCTTGCCCTTCTTCTTATCGGCGGCGTGGCCCTTGAACGTACGCGTCGGCGAGAACTCGCCGAGCTTGTGGCCGACCATCGATTCGGTGACGTACACGGGGACGTGCTTGCGGCCGTCGTGCACCGCAATGGTGTGACCTACCATCTCCGGGAAGATGGTTGAACTGCGGGACCAGGTCTTGATGACCTTCTTCTCGCCGGCTTCGTTCATCGAGTGAATTCGCTCGAGGAGACGAGGCTGAACGAACGGCCCTTTCTTGAGGCTGCGGCTCATCTAGTGGACTCCTCTCGCTACTTCTTGCGCCGGCGGATGATGAGACGGCTGGTCGCGTTCTTCTTGCTTCGCGTGCGGTGACCCTTGGTCGGTACGCCCCACGGGGTAACCGGGTGGCGTCCGGCCGACTTGTTCTTGCCCTCGCCACCGCCGTGCGGGTGGTCGACCGGGTTCATTGCGGTACCACGAACGCTCGGGCGGATGCCCATCCAGCGGGCGCGACCGGCCTTGCCGATGGTGATGTTGCTGTGGTCGGAGTTGCCGACCTCACCGATCGTTGCGCGACAGGTGATGAGCACGCGGCGCATCTCGGAGCTCGGCATGCGGACGATGGCGTAATCGCCCTCCTTGCCCATGAGCTGGATCGACGTGCCTGCCGAGCGAGCAAGCGCGGCACCTCTACCCGGCTGGAGCTCAACGGCGTGCACCACGGTACCGACCGGGATGTTCAACAGCGGCAGGGCGTTGCCCGGCTTGATGTCGGAACCCGGACCGTTGGTGATCGTGTCGCCGACGTTCAGACCCTTCGGCGCGAGGATGTAGCGCTTCTCGCCGTCAGCGTAGTGCAGCAGGGCGATACGGGCCGACCGGTTCGGGTCGTACTCGATCGTTGCGACCTTGGCGGGCACGCCGTCCTTGTTGCGCTTGAAGTCGATCACGCGATAGCGGCGCTTGTGGCCGCCACCCTGGTGGCGCGTAGTGATACGCCCGTTGTTGTTGCGGCCGCCCTTCTTGGGCAGCGGCTCCAACAGCGACTTCTCAGGCGTGGTCGAAGTGATCTCCGCGAAATCGGAGACCGACTGGAACCGGCGCCCCGGTGATGTCGGCTTGTATTTCTTCAGTCCCATCAAGAGCTCCTTCCGTCCGATTGCCGGTCTGCCCGGGACTAGTGGGCTTCCGACTCCGGACTACCACGGTGCCGGGCGGCTCCATATTGAGCCAAACACGGTCACCACTTGGCCCCCACTTGCGGGGCGTTACCTAGATCGAGGGGAACAGGTCGATCGTATCGCCCTCTTTGAGGGTTACGACGGCCTTCTTCCAGTCGCGCGTCTTGCCTTTGGCAGCGCGTACGCGACGCGGCTTGCCGGTGACGTTCATCGTGTTGACGCTCTTGACGGTCACGCCGAAGATCTCGGCAACGGCCTGACCGATCTGCGGCTTGCTCGCAGTCTTGGCGACCTCGAACGTGTAACGGTTCAGGCCGATCAAGTCGTACGACTTCTCGGAGACGATCGGGCGAATGATGATGTCGCGGGGATCGTACATGTTAGGACAGCACCCCCTCGAGCCACGTGAGGGCCGGCTGGGTGAACAGCACGGCGCTGTTGTCCACGAGGTCGTATGTGTTGGCTTCCGACGCCGTGATCACACGGCACTTGGGAAGGTTGCGGAACGAAAGCAGTGAGTTCACGTCGTCGTTCGCAACGACGATGGTCACCTTGCCCGCAATGCCGAGTCCGGCGAGCGCCGCAACCGCGGCCTTGGTGGACGGCTTCTCGAAATCGAAACCGTTCACGACGACGAACTCCTCGTCGGCGAGCTTGGCCGAGAGGGCCGAGCGCATCGCGAGTTTGACGACCTTGTTCGGCACTTTGAAGGCGTAGCTGCGAGGGTGCGGTCCGAAGACCACGCCACCGCCGGCCCACTGCGGAGAGCGGGTCGAGCCCTGACGGGCGCGGCCGGTGCCCTTCTGGCGCCACGGCTTCTTGCCACCGCCGCTGACCAGACCGCGCGTCTTGGTGCTGTGCGTTCCCGAGCGGCGCGCGGCCATCTGGCTGCGAACCACCTGGTGCATCGCGAAGGTGTTGGGCTCGACACCGAATACGGTGTCAGCGAGGTCGGTAGTGCCGACCTTCTTGCCCTTCGCGTCTTTGATTTCGATGGATGCCATCTTCTCTACTCCTTGTGTCTCCGGCGGGGGCGCTAGGCCATGCGGATGGTCAGCAGCGCGCCCTTGGCGCCGGGGACGGCGCCCTTGACGATGAGCAGGTTCTGCTCGGCGTCTATGCGCACGACGTCGAGATTCTTGACCGTGACGGTGTCGGTGCCCATGTGGCCCGGCATCTTCTTGCCCTTGAATACGCGGGACGGCGTGGCACACTGGCCAACCGAACCAGGGACACGGTGCGAGTGCGAACCGTGGCCACCGGGACCGCCCTTGAAGTTGTGACGCTTCATGACTCCGGCGAAGCCCTTACCCTTGCTCACGCCAGAGACGTGAACCGACTTCGCATCTGCAAAAGCCTCGACCGTGATCGAATCCCCGGTCTTGGCACTGTCTCCGTCGCCGAGCCGCACCTCCATGAGGTGGCGCTTCGCGTCGACACCGGCCTTCTCGAAGTGGCCGGCCATCGGCTTGTTGACCTTGCGCTCGGCAAGGTCCCCGAAACCGATCTGCATGGCGTCATAGCCATCGCGCTTGGCAGTCTTGACCTGGGTGATGACACAAGGGCCCGCCTCAATGACGGTAACGGGGACGAGCTTGTCGTCCTCGCTCCACACCTGCGTCATACCAAGCTTCCTGCCGAGAATGGTGGTAACCATATCCTCGTCCTTACGTCGTGCGGTCATGGGACCTGCTTGTGCACCCCCGTGGTGCACCTCCCCAGCGGACCGCTTGCTTCACGGTGTCTGCACGAGCGCAGATCGCCGATAATACCAAAACTAGAGCTTGATCTCGATGTCCACGCCGGCCGGTAGGTCGAGTCGCATGAGCGAGTCAACCGTCTTTGCCGTGGGCTCAAGAATGTCGATGAGGCGCTTGTGCGTCCGCATCTCGAACTGCTCGCGGCTGTCCTTGTTCACATGCGGCGAGCGGATGACCGTGTACACGCTACGGTCGGTCGGCAGCGGGATGGGACCCGACACCTTCGCACCGGTCTTCTGTGCCGTGTCCACGATGAGCTTCGTCGACTGATCGACAATCTCGTGGTCGTAGCCCTTCAGCCGGATCCTGATCTTCTGGTTCGCCAACTCTCTACTCCTCCGTCACCCGGTGCTCCGCCGAAGCGGGCGCCAGCCCTAGAAGCCTTTAGGCGTTGCCGCCGACTTTGCTCACGATCTCGTCCGCTACGGACTTCGGTACCTGCTCATATGCCTTGAACTGCATGCTGTACACCGCGCGGCCCTGGGTCTTGGAACGCAGGTCGGTGGAGTATCCGAACATCTCGGACAACGGCACCTTCGCGCGGACGATCTGAGCGTTGCCGCGAGGCTCCATGCTCTCGATGTGACCGCGGCGACGGTTAAGGTCGCCGATCACGTCGCCCATGAACTCCTCGGGGGTGACTACCTCGACCTCCATGGTGGGCTCGAGCAGCGCCGGCGCGGACTTGCGCAGGCCCTCCTTGATCGCCATGGATCCGGCGATCTTGAACGCCATTTCGGACGAGTCGACCTCGTGGTAGCTGCCGTCGATCAGTTCGACCTTCACATCGACGACGGGGAAACCTGCGAGCACACCGGAGGTAAGCGCCTCCTGGATACCCTTGTCCACCGAAGGCACGTACTCCTTCGGAATGGTGCCACCAACGATCTTGCTCTGGAACTCGTAGCCGGCACCCGGCTCCTGCGGAACGACGTTGATGACGACGTGGCCGTACTGACCGCGGCCACCCGTCTGCCGTGAGAACTTCATATCGACCTTGTCGCTGCGCCTGGTCGCGGTCTCGCGATAGGCGACCTGCGGCTTACCGATGTTCGCCTCGACCTTGAACTCGCGCAGGAGGCGGTCGACGATGACTTCGAGGTGAAGCTCGCCCATACCGGCGATGATCGTCTGACCCGTCTCGCTATCGGTGCGCACGCGGAAGGTCGGGTCTTCCTCGGCCAGTTTGGCCAGACCATGACCCAGCTTGTCCTGCTCCGCCTTGGTCTTCGGCTCGATGGCGATGTCGATAACCGGCTCAGGGAAGACCATCGACTCAAGAAGAACAGGCGCGTCCTCGGCGCACAGCGTGTCGCCGGTCGTGGTGTTCTTCAGGCCGACCGCAGCGACGATGTCGCCGGCCGACACCATTTCGATGTCCTCGCGGTGATTCGCGTGCATCTGCAGCAGGCGACCGATGCGCTCCTTGTGGCCCTTCGTGCTGTTGAGCACGTAGGAGCCGGCGGGCATCGTACCCGAGTACACGCGGAAGTAGGTGAGCTTACCGACGTACGGGTCGGTCATGACCTTGAACGCCAGAGCCGCGAACGGCGCCTTGGCGTCAGCCGGGCGCTCGACGTCCTCGTCCGTCTTCAGGTCGATGCCGTGAATGGCGGGGATGTCGAGCGGCGAGGGCAGGAAGTCGATGACCGCGTCGAGCAGAGGCTGAACGCCCTTGTTCTTGAACGAGGCCCCGCACACGACCGGCGTGACCGCGTTGGCGATGCAAGCCTTGCGCAGCGCCGCCTTGATCTCGTCGGCGGTGATCTCCTCTTCGTCGAGGAACTTCATCATCAGCTCGTCGTCCTGCTCGGCAGCAGCCTCGACCAGCTCGTGACGGTACATCTCGGCCTCGTCGGCCATGTCCGCAGGAATCTCGCCCTCGGTCGGGTTGATGCCGTTGTCGTCTTCGTTGAAGAACACGGCGTGCATCTCGACGAGGTCGATGATGCCCGAGAACTGGTCCTCGGCTCCGATGGGGAGCTGAAGCGGCACGGGGCGGGCATCGAGGCGGTCCTTCATCATTCTCACGACGTTGTAGAAGTCCGCGCCCGAGCGATCCATCTTGTTGATGTAGGCGATACGAGGAACACCGTAGGTGTCCGCCTGACGCCACACCGTCTCGGACTGCGGCTCGACACCGCCGACCGCACAGAAGACGGCGCACGCGCCGTCGAGTACGCGAAGGGAACGCTCGACCTCGACGGTGAAGTCGACGTGGCCGGGCGTGTCGATGATCTGGATGCGGTGGTCCTTCCAGAACGACGTGGTCGCCGCGGAAGTGATCGTGATGCCGCGCTCCTGCTCCTGGACCATCCAGTCCATGGTGGCAGCACCGTCGTGCACCTCACCGATCTTATGGGTCTTGCCTGTGTAGAAGAGAATGCGCTCGGTCGTCGTGGTCTTACCGGCATCGATGTGAGCCATGATGCCGATGTTCCGCGTCTTATCGAGCGAATATTGCTTTGCCATAAGGCTGCACAGACCTCGGTCTCGTAACTGGAACCGCTACCGCTACCAGCGGTAGTGCGAAAACGCACGGTTCGATTCGGCCATCTTGAAGAGATCCTCACGCTTCTTGACCGACGAGCCGGTGCCATTAGCGGCATCCAGGATCTCGCCAGCGAGGCGCTCGGTCATAGTCTTCTCACGACGCTTGCGCGAGAAGCCGACGATCCAACGGATCGCCAGTGTGGTCGACCGACGAGAGTTGACCTCGACGGGCACCTGATAGGTCGCGCCACCCACACGCTTGGGGCGTACCTCGAGCGTCGGGCGAACGTTGTCCATCGCCTTCTTGAAGACAGACAGGGGATCCTGGCTGGTCTTCTGCTCGATCTGATCGAACGCGCCGTACACGAGGCGCTCGGCCGTCGACTTCTTGCCGTCGAGCAGCACCTTGTTGATCAGCTGGGTGACGAGCCGGTTGTTGTAGACGCCGTCGGGCATAACCTCACGCCGAACAGCAGCAGCACGTCTGGGCATCCTCTAGTCTCCTCGCACACGAGCGGGCCGCCGATTGCAGCCCATCCAACGGTCTTTACTTAGGCTTCTTGGCCCCGTAGCGCGAACGCGCCTGGCTACGGTTGTTTACCGCAGCGCAGTCGAGCGCCGCACGGATGATCTTGTAGCGAACACCCGGAAGGTCCTTAACACGGCCGCCACGCACGAGCACGATCGAGTGCTCCTGGAGGTTGTGGCCAACACCTGGGATATAGGCGGTGACTTCCATGTTGTTGGACAGGCGAATACGAGCGACCTTACGAAGGGCCGAGTTCGGCTTCTTCGGGGTGGTCGTGTAGACGCGAGTACACACGCCGCGCTTCTGGGGGTTACCCTTCAGCGCCGGCGTCTTGCTCTTGTCAACCGCCTGCTTGCGGCCCTTACGGACCAGCTGATTGATGGTAGGCAACGCTCTGCTCCTTCTATCGTCTGCATTCTTCCCGGGGGCGCATCAGCGCATGGTTCCCGAGCATGAAGTCACAAGGTGGCACTCTATCAATGAGGAGGGGGGCTGTCAAACGCCACGCATCCGGGCGTATCTACTTCCACCTCCCCCATACGAGCCGAGAGAGACGAGCGCCCCACCGCCATTGTCAGCGGCAGGGCGCTCGGTCGGTGCTACGAACTAGACAAGCACTTTCACCAAACCGTGTGACTCAAGCCCCGCACGGACTTCCTCGACGGCCTTCTGGCCGATGCCGGGAAGCTC
>DATHUB010000331.1:0-1749 GCA_035462695.1 Coriobacteriia bacterium
AGGGAAATCCCGGCCAAGCTACCCAATTTATTCATCGCACCCCTCACGTCACAGGGCTCCTCTTCGCGCCCAAATTGCAGGCGCGCCCGACTGACCTGGTCGCGTCCCCCAACTGCTGTAAATCGCCGAAGAGCCGTCAAGGCAACGGCGTAGGTTCCCCAAAGTCCTGAGAAGACCAGAAGGGAGACCTACGCCGTGAGAAGAACGCTACCGCCGTCGGCGGAGATTGAGAACCAGATCGACCAGCTGCTCGCCGTTGGAGTCGGCGAGAACCCGCGCCAGTCGCTCTCCGAGCTGGCGAAGCTGGGAGCGAGGCTGATCATCCAGCGCGCGGTCGAGGACGAGTTCGACGCCTGGCTCGGCCGGGCTCGCTATGAGCGCCGGCCCGACTACCAGCGCGGCCTTCGCAACTTCGACTCGGGACTCAGAAACGGCTATCGCCCGCGGCGGGTGCAGACCGCAGAGGGCGAGCTCCAAGTGGAGATCCCGCAGGTTCGCGAGGCCGCCGAGCCGTTCGTCTCTGCGCTCTTTCCGCACTCGACGAAGCTGCTTCGCACCCAGCCGCTGGAGGCGATGGTCGTCGGCGCCTTCGTCCGCGGGCTCTCGATGCGAGACGTCGAGTCGCTCTGCGAGGAGGCCGGGCTCGGCAAGCTCTCGAAGTCGACCGCGTCAAGGATCTGCGCCGAGCTGCGTGAGCGCTTCGAGGCGTTCAAGCGCCGCGACCTCTACGAAATCAGGCTCGTGGCGCTGTTCCTCGACGCGATCTTCCTCAACGTCAGACCCAAGGGCCCGAAGGAGGGCGTGCTTTGCGCCTGGGGCTTTACCGAGGAGGGCGATCGGGTCCTGGTCGGGGTCTCGCTCGGGATGCGCGAGTCGCACGAGGACTGGCTCGCGCTCGGCCGCGATTTGATCTCCCGCGGCCTGCCGGCGCCGATGCTGATCGTCGCCGACGGCGCGCCCGGTCTGATCAAGGCGGTCGAGCAGTGCTGGCCAGCCTCAGACCGCCAGCACTGCTCCGTCCACCGGGCCCGCAACCTGATCGCGAAGCTGCCGGAGTCAGACCGCGAGCGGGTCCGCCGCGCCTACTGGCAGGCGCTTGACGAGGCCAAGGACGAGCGCGAGGGAAGAGAGAGGCTCGGGGCCATCGTCGACGAGTTCGAAAGCGCCGGCTTCACCTCCGCCGCCCGCTGCCTCGCCGACGACCTCGACGCGCTCGTCGTCCACCTGCGCTACCCGCTACGGCATCGCAAGCGCTGGCGGTCGACGAACCTGCTCGAGCGAACGCTCGGCGAGGTGAAGCGAAGGACGAAGGTGATCGGAAGATTCCCGGGCGAGGAGAGCTGCCTCTCGCTCGTCTGGGCCGTCCTCGACCTCCAGATCAACAACGCCTGCAACGGCGTCAAGCTCTCGGAGATCGACCGCCAGCGCCTCTACCGGCTTCGCTACGAGCCGGGCGAATCAGAGGCCGAACGGGAGGAGGTGACAGCCGCTTAGACTGACCGCGAAGGGAACCGAAGCCGCGACGAAGTTACAGCAGCTTTGGGACGCCACCTGGACGTTCCGGCGCCGCCGCTTCTCCGGCCATGAAACTGCACCCTGAGTCCCCGGAGCTGAGCGTCCGGCTCCAGACGTAGCGTCGGGCGTTCCGGGACGAGGGGCTCTTTGGGAGAACGCAGGTTGGGTAGGCCGTTTGCGCGAGGGGCCGCGAGCCCGTGCTTTTCCGTGGCCGCCCCTGCGACTGGCCCGGAT
>DATHUB010000332.1:0-3078 GCA_035462695.1 Coriobacteriia bacterium
CCGAGACCAAGTTCTTCCTGATCGCGAAGGAAAACGCCGAAAACGAATTCGCGGGCAGGAAAGGCCGGGTATTCACTGGCCCGCTGGCACGCTTCCAGCTCGTCGCGCCAGTCCTCGACAGCCTGGACGAACTAGCCGGAACGCTGGAGAAGAGCACCAACCAGCACGCGAAGAGCCACACGCGCCAGGAGGTCGCCCGCGCCCACGCGGACATATACGAGTGGGTGGCGTACGACCCCGACCACCTTGACGTACCCCTGGACCCCGATCAGATCAGCGTCGCAGACGCGGTGTTGAGCCGCTACAAAGAAAAGCTGACGAGAACCAAGGCCGTTGACTTGGATTCCTCGGACGCCTGGAAGGCGCTGCAGGACCCTGACGTCTTCCGGGCCTGGGCGCTGAGGCAGGCGGAGACGATCTGTAAAAGACAGGGCGAGCGCAACCTCGATCTCGAATTCGCCCTCGCCGAATGTCTCTTCAAGCTCGGCGAGCACGAAGAAGCGGACAAGGTCTTCGAAAACGCCGCGCATGCCCTCGAACATGAGTTCCAGGAGTTGCACGAGAAGCGGCGGAGCGCGTCTATCCACCAGAGCGTGCTGGTCTGCCACAGCCGCCTGCTCAGGCTGAGGAAGGACGATCCGAGCCAGAGGCGCGAACAGAGGCGAGACGTTCGCGAGGCCCTGCGGGACACCCTCGATGTGCTGAAGAACATGCGCCAAGGGCGGGTGACCGTCTTCAGCCAAATCCAGCGGCGGAACATCACCCAGGACGAATTCAGAGACGAGGTTCGAGAAATCGTCGCGCAGGACGGGCTGATGAAAGAGGCGCGCGCTTGACTCGGCCACATGGGATCCACCGCTACCGGCGTTGGCAGGAGTCCCGCGCCGAAGCACGCCTAGCGATGAAGAAGAACCTGAGCCAGTACGAGCTCTTTCACGGGTACCGGACGGCGATCCAGGTCTGCCCACGCGGCTGCGGATTTCACGAGCGGGCGCGCCGCGACCTGATCGTGCGCACCGGCCTCTCGGGGAAGGCGAAGGTGATCGCGACCAACAGCTTCGAGACCAGCAACTGCCCCCAGGACGGAGCGAAGCTAGTCAGCAACTGCGCCCGCTGCGAACGCCCGGTCTTCGCGCCTGTGGTTGACCGCTGCCAGTTCTGCGGTGTGCCGCAGCCTTGGGCGAAGGAGCGCCGCGCCGGCGTCGAACGGTCGAGCCTGCGGCGCTGGCGCCCGGAGCCAGACTCCGTCCCAGAAAATGAGCGCCAGGTTCACGATCCTGCCGAGCTCCTCTACACCTCGAAAGTCTCACTGGCGGGCGGCAATGAGAGGCGGGCAGACGTTTGGGTGCTCGACGGAGATATCGTGCGACTCGCCGTTGACGCCGTCGTCAGCAACGACGACGTCGACGGTCAGATGTGGTCGCAGTCGGCCCGGTCCATCAAAGACGTCGCGGGGGAGGGTGTCGAGCGCCTTGCCCAAGAGGGCAAGCCCTTCCGGCTGGGTCACGCGTGGGTAACGACTGCGGGCGATCTGCGACAGATGAAGGGCATCATCCACGTCGCCTCGATGAGCCGCTACGGCAAATCGTCAATTGACACCGTACGCAAGTGCCTGGTCGCGGCCTTCCGGCTCGCCGCCCACAAGGAATACACCTCGGTCGGCCTTACCGCTTTCGGCACCGCGCCAGCGACCATCAAAATGCACGAGTGGTTCGAGGTCTTCGCGGAGACCACCGTCGATTTCCTCAGCGACCCCGAAAGGCAAGATGAACGGCCGGCTGACTTCGCAATCGTCCTCGCCCTCCTCGGGCCCCAAAAGCTCGAGAAAAACATCGAAGAACTGCGTGGAGCCTTCCACGACGCCTGGGTGAAGGCGGGTGAGCCCGCCAGTGGGAAACCGGAGCCTCTCACCTAGCTACGGGACTAGGCAGCCTGCCGAAAAGGAACCGCGATTCCACGCCAACGCCTTGTGCGAGCAGTCTCCAGCGTCCCCTGTCGAACGGTGTCAAAGTTGCCTGGGTAAGCCGGCAGCTCCCCGCGGCCTCGCATAGACTTTGCACTCAATGAGGTGGGTTCTCGCCGTAGGGGGGGTGGCACTTGCAGCGATCTTGGTCGCCTTCCTCGCCGTAGGCAGAGATTCATCTGGCCTCGAAATAGGGTCGGAGGGCGGAACGATCGTCTCGAACGGAGTCTCGGTGGAGTTCCCTCCGGGTGCCGTCGCCAGTGAGACTGATGTCTCGATCGCTCCGGGCGAGATCGACGCAGCGAGCGCCTATCCCGATCTCGAATCTCGCTCGACGGCCTATTCGATCGACGTCGGCGAGCCGCTGCAGAAGCCGGTCGCACTCACGTTGCCGGCTCCTGGAATCCGGGATGGGGACGAGGTCTTGGTCGCAACGCGCGAGGCCGCCGAGGAAGCCTGGCTGCTGCTGCCTGCCCGTGCAGGAAAAGGGACCGTTCAGGTCACCACCACGCACCTCTCTCCCTGGCAAGCGGTGAAGGACACCGCCAGAAAGGCCGCCGAGAAGGTCACCGAGGCAGCTACGAACGCAGTCGCGGCTTTCCTGCGCCTCGGAGGGGTACGCGTTGACGAGCCGGAGTGCTCGGCGCCCCCACCCGCGCTAAGGCTCGAAGGCGACGTCGGCACGGGTGACCCGAACGCCTTGATCTTTGCCTGCTTGGAGACGCACGGCGACGGCGTTCGTCTGCGCATCGTCAACAACCGGGCCGTGGGGATGGAGACGCTGCTTAGCCGCGGCGTCCGCCTAACGGACACCGACAGCCCCCAGGTGAGCGACGCAGTCCTCGACGCCTTGCGAAGCGTCTCCGGCCGGTCTTGGGTCGCAGTTCCATCGACCGGATCGATCACCGTGACGGCGTCTGCCCGGAATTTCTCTCTCGAGATCCACCCCACGCTCCGCTCCTTCATTCTTGATCTGGCCGTCTTCGCGGTCGGCCAGATCGGCGGCAAGGAGGGAAAGGCCGTCGAGTCGAGCTCGGACTTCTTGCGATGCACCGCTGACGCGGCGGACGCCGTTGGCGACGGCCCACCGCGGAACGCAGCTGAAGCGGTCGCTC
>DATHUB010000333.1:0-4712 GCA_035462695.1 Coriobacteriia bacterium
GAGGATGAGCCGGTCGATGATGACGAGGTCGGCGCGTAGAGAGCTGCGTTGGGCGTGATCGCAGTCCATCCTCGCCAACGGAGGTTCAACTAGTCATCGCGGTCGTCATCATCATCATCGGCATCATCATCGTCATCTGAGTCATCGTCATCCGAATCGTCGTCCCGGTCGTGGCCAGAGCCGTCGCCCTCATCGTCATCCGAATCGCCCGGGTCGTCTGGCGGGTCCGGCTTGTCCGGACGTTGCGACTTAGGCGGTGGATTCTCGCCATCGCCGGTGGGGGGCTCATCCACAGGGATCGCCGACGGATGCTCTGACGCTTTGGACGTTGTTCGACGGGGCTTCGGTTGTACCGGCCTGTCCCGCTCGTCCACATGCGCCGTGCTGCGCTGCGCGGCTGCCGGCACGGACTGGCGAAGGCTGCGGCCCGCGGCACGAGCGCGCCTCGTTGTGGCGGACTCACGGATCGCGTCATCCGACTTCCGTGACGCTGCCGACGAGCGCTTTGTTCTGCCGGGTGTTTCTCTGTCACTCCGACGGGCCGTCGCAGACGGTTCCGAGTTGCCATGGTGCGAAGTACTCGAAACGACGCGCGGACTACCGGTGTCCGTATCGCTGTAGTCAGCGACCAGAGCGGCTGCAGGCAAGACGAGACACGCAGCCACCGCGAGCGCACCTGCAGCGGCTCTGGCTGAGTACCGGGATGCGATCGGCACGCTCTTGTGCGGGTTCCCGGTGAACACAGGGCCAAGCGCGGTCACAAGCTCGGGTAGTCGGGCGGTTTCGACGCGTCGCCCAACAGCCGCCAGCAGCGGAAGCGCAGCTGCCAGAATCTGTCGCTTCTCCGTCCACTCTGTTTCGTTCCGGCAGTGCGGGCAAGCCGCAATATGCGCGTCCAGTTGTGACTTCTGCGCATCGTTCAGAGTCGCCTTGTTCTGCCTGTAGATGTGCGGAAACGCTGCGGCGCATGGCATCGGCAGGTGACTGACATCGGGATACAGTCGGCAGAATGCACGTTCGGCCGATACGATGGCGTCTTCCGCCGCACCCGGCTGCGTTCCGAACGCGTCGGATACTTCGGTCGACGACAAGCCAAACAACTGGCTGAGAATGAGACTTGTACGGTACCGCGGTCGCATCCTCGCCAGAGTCAGAGCGACTGACCTTTCCCGACGCTGCCGCCAGAGTTGCGCCTGAGGATCGTCCGAATCGGAGGAAGCCAGCTGCGCCGGGGCAGAGCCAGCCTCAGCGCAAGCGTCATCGGCAAGGCCGAGAATCCATTGCGGGAGATCATCGGCCGTCGCCGGATGCGCATCCAGGCATCGGGCCAGAGTCTCCTGCGCGGCTTCCTCGGCAAGCGACGTGTCGCCAAGCCGAGAGACGCAGTGGGCGTACACGCGTGCACGATAGCGTCGACACACCTCTGCGAGCACTACGGGATCTCGGGCGTTCGCCCGCTCAAGCAGCCACCTTTGGGAGCCAACCCGTGCGCGCAGCACGCGAGCCCAGAAAAGGCCACCGAACATCCCGAATCCCGACATCTCCACCCCCTCGCTCAGGCAGCTTCAGCTGTCAGCTGTAGACTCACGCAGTATCGCCAACCGTGAGTGCTTACCCTCCTGCGCGCCCGTGTCTCACCGAGCTTCTCTGAGGGTGCTCGGCGGAAGGCGGAGACAAGACGCTAGCGGGGCGAAGTCGAAACGAGGATCACGGCTCCTTTCGCCCGGATGCACCTACAGCGGAGACGGCTATCCATTGCGGGATGCGAGGCGTGCGGCGCACCGCCGATCAGCGCAGCCAGAAGAATGCGATCGCGGCCCAACCGCACAGGAACAAGAGCACGAGCACACCGCAGCCGACACCGAACGCCCGAGCCAGCTCGGCATCGGGGCTGTACTGCCTCGCTTTCACTCGATCTGCTCGATCTCGTCCCCTCTTCATGCCCGAAGCATACTTGCGGATCCGCTCCCCGCACAGCCGAGAGGCCGCCGGCTTTGGCGGCCTCTCGCATCGCAACTCTCTGTCATCGCCTCACTTCGGAGCGATTTGAGGCTTCTACATGTCGCCCATCCCGCCGCCCTGTTCCATCGCTACGGGTTGCCCCGGCTGCTCGGGGCCGATGCGGAAGGGCCGCATCATCTCGTTGTCTTCATGCTCGACGATGTGGCAGTGCCATACGAACTGTCCCGGTTTGAGGAACCGTGCACGGACGCGAGTGACCTGCCCCGGGTAGGCAGTCACGGTGTCCTTGAAGCCGCTCTCCGCGGGCTCGGGCAGGCTCACCTGGCCGTCAAGCGTGAGCGGCTCGACGGCGTCGCCGTCATCGTCCAGAACCAGACCTTCTCGGTTGACCACCTCGAACACGACCTCGTGTATGTGCATCGGATGCGCATCACCGGTGGTGTTGTAGAACTCCCAAACCTCGGTCGCCCCGACCGTAGGGTTCTCGGTAACCGCGTCCATCCACAGCCTGTCGACCGCGACGCCCGCCTCAACTGTCCCGAGAACAGCCTCAAGCGGTCCCTCGATCGGATTTCCGTCTACGTCGAAGCCCATTCCCATCTTCTCAATGAGGGCGAGCGGCCGGGTGACCGTCTCGGCGGGCAGGGGGGTGATTGGTGGAAGTGTGAGGAACTGCGGCGGAGTGGTCGGGTCCGGCGAGGATGCGGGGACCACGTCGAAGGCCATGACCTGACCAGTTGTATCGGGGTCGGCGGGATCGAAGTCGACACCGGGGACCCCCCCGCCGAACGGGGCGTCAGGGCCGATGTTGCCCAGAACGTGCCTACCAGCGGGCACGTTCGTGAAATCGACGATCATGTCAGCTCGCTCGGCTAGCCCGAGCAGCTGCTGATTGCCGAGGGCGGAAACGTTGACCGGCTCGGCGAGAAAGCCGCCCTCGTTCCCGATCTGCCAAACCTCGACGCCGGGGATGTTCGTGAAATCGAGGATAAGAAAGCGCGACTGGCAGCCGTTCAGGAAGCGCAGCCGGTAACGGCGCTGCTCGACGGTTAACGCGGGCCAGGTGTTGCCATTGACCATGATCGTGTTACCGAAGAACTCGGGATTCCACATGGGCGAAAAGCCCATGTCGGCAGGGACGAATGGACCTGCGATACCGTCGAAGAAGTCCCGTGCCGCCGGGTAGAACAGCGAGCCGTCCGCGTTGAATGCCCGGTCCTGAACGGCAATCGGGATCTCGCGGTACGTCTTGTTTGACGGAAACTTGTCACCTTCCTTTGGCGCCGGTCCCGGGAGTACTGCTGGTGACCCACTGCGGCTGTCCAGCACCGCCTTGTCACCAGCAGGGCCTCCCCGAATGATGTAGAAGCCCGCAGGTCCCGCATAGACGTTCAGCCGCGTCATGCCGAGCGTGTGGTCGTGATACCAGATGGTGGACGCCCTGTTGCCGTTCGGGTACTCGAACGTCGCGTAGCCGGGACCCCATGTTGCCCCGTAGTTCTTCGCAGCCTTGCCCGCGAAGAAGTCGTACCACGTGCCCTCAGTTGCGTAGCCAGCGGGCAGGTTCGCCGCCGCGGGCAGGTACCACGCTTCAGCATAGCCGTCGCTCTCGTCGCCTACACCAACGGCTCCGTGCACGTGAGTGACGATCGGCACCGGCCCCGTATAGGGCCCGGGGGTCTCCGCGAACGTCGGTCTCGTGTCGCGGTACATGTCGCCCCCGGGGGGATTCGCCCAGTGAAGGGTCGGGTCTACCGGCAGAAGGTGCTGGAGATAGTTGCCCTGTGCGTCTTTGAGATCGTTGATCCACTTGACGCGGACACGGCGTCCCGCCCTCGCCTCGATGGTGAGGGAGGGCGCATTGTGGACGAGCAAGGGGTTCTTGCCCATGCCTGCCACTGCACCGTAGCCCCACACCGTCGTCGGGTTGAACCCCGCCGGCAGGATCTGCTGGCTGATCTGCTTGACGGAGATCTTGTAGTAGTCGATGGGCTTGCCGCCTTTGGTCTTAAGGGTGGCGGCTCTCGGCATCACGGGCGGAATGAGCATTGGAGTCACGAACTTCGAGATTCCGAGCGGATCTATCGTCCCCCCCGGCAGGGCTGCCAAGGCCTTCTCCAGAAAGCTTGACGCGCCCGTTGCCCCGCTGACGTACAGCCATGCGCCCGCTGTTGCGCTCCATTTCACGAAATCCCGTCTCGATAGCATCCGTCGCTCCCTTCAGCTCAAGAAGACCGTCGCAGCACCCTTGAGAAGTAGAGGACAAGGGGGAAGCAGCACGCCTCCTCGATAGACTGGTCGCCATTGGTTACTGTCTCCCCAGAAACAGACAGGCCGTCTATTCCTGTCCCCCACAGGGATGACGAGCGGCCAGCAGATGGCGACTAGCGGGTCGCCAGTCGGTAACTCCCGCAACCGGTCCTAGGGCTTGGGCGTCTTAGCGGCCGGGGTGCCAACGTAAGGCCGGTCGCGCGCTACGCAGGCTCGTCGGCCGACTCCCGCAACCACTTCTCGGCAGCTTGCAGGGCAACACCGAGCGAAGCGGTCAAAGTGGGCTGCGCCGCACACACCCGGTCTTCGCCGAGTGCCGGCAGGATCCCGGTCCGCTCCAGCTGCCTCATGAGCTCCGGGCCAACTCCAGCCAGCATCAACGCTCCGCCGGCGGACTCGATCTCCGACCGGTAGCGCTCCAGCACCAAGAGGAACGTGCTCCCAACGTCCGTGCGTCCGCGTAGGCGCAGCACGACCGC
>DATHUB010000334.1:0-2038 GCA_035462695.1 Coriobacteriia bacterium
GAACGCGGAAGGAGCGGCCGGTCGCAGGAGCACCAGGTCGCTCCCGGTCGTTCGTCCCGAGCATGACCCATTCATTCGCGTAATCGTTGCCAACCGTGAACAGCGACACCGATTCAAACCTGAAGTCGCTCGATGATCTCGTGGCCTCCTCGACGAACGACGCAATCTCGGACGGGCCGTGCAGCACGCGCCCCAACGCGACATCTTCATAGATGGCATCGTCAGCCATGTGACGAGCGACCGCGGCCGAATCGTGCGCGTTCCAGGCGGCGAGATAAGAATCCAAGAAAGGTCGGTCCGCGGTGCCCATCATTCCGTCCTCCTGATCGCCGGTCTCGCTGCGGCCTGCGTCTTTCGAGCCACGCGCCTTCGGAGTGCATGTCGTGCGAGATGCCTGCTCTTCGCCACAGACGCTCTTCTACTTGTTCGTTAGGTGCGTGGTGAGGAACTCGCGCACTTCCTGCTGGATCCGCTGCTCGTGGCCGACGAGGATGTGGCCGCCTCTCTCCAGTAGGACCACCCGCGCTCCCGCGATCCTGCCGGAGGAGTAGCGCACGATGGGCCCCGACTGATACGGGTCGTCGGCCGCGCCGACCAGTAGTACTGGCATTCCAAGCTGCTCGACCGGGAGGTCGGGCCAGCCGCGGACGGCGTTCCGGATGTCGTTGGCGAGTCCGACGTGGCGAGCACTCGCCGGAAAGAACCCGTCGACCAACTCGTTTCGCAGCTGTGGCGAGAGGTCGGGCTGCACTGACGGCGGCACTCCCGCAGCCTGCAGCAGCACACGCGGCGCCAGGCGGGCGATCAGCCAGACGAGGAAGTCCGAGCGCAGCACGTAATCCGTGACGAAGGCCGGCGGACCGGAGGCCGGCGGGACACCAGGCTCGGGCGGGCTGTACAGCGCGGGTACGATGAGCGCCAGGGCCGCCACTCTCTCCGGGTGGCTCAGGGCAAACTGTGCGGCCGGATGCGCGCCTGCCGAAACACCGACCACGGCGACGCGAGGACTGCCCAAGGCGTCAAGCGCGCAGACGAGGGACTTCGCCTGGGCCGCGGACGAGACGTCCGGCGGCTGCGGTGTGCGCAAGTACCCAAAACGAGAGATCGCGATGCGGTGGAACCCCTCGCCCACGCTCCTGCGTAAGAAGTTCAGCCCCTGATCGTACCCGCCGCCGGTCCCGTGCACCACGAGCACTGGTGGCCCATCTCCCTCCTCGGCCACTTCGATCGGACCGCAGGCAGTCGACAGAACACGGCTTCCTGCGAGGAGTTTGGCTCGGGCGGCCTGCATGTCCGCCCGGAAGAACAGGTAGATTGCCACTCCGGCTGCGACGAGTACGAGCAGCCCCAGGATTGCTGCAGCTCTCACGACGCCCAACCTCCTAGAAAAGTTCGCGTTCTGCCTGGAGCCGGTCCCGACGTCGAGTTCGCGTCCTTCTGATGGACGACGACATCGGCATGTTCCGGAGCCGCGGTTGCAACCATAGATCCGCTCACCCGCGGAGATGATGATGAATCTTCCTCTCGTCAATCACGAGACAGCCACTGGCGCGCTGAATCTCGTGTCTCGAAGAGTCCAAAGTTCCGTCCACGGCGCTCCTCCTCTACCATCTCGCCGAACCTCCGACTGAGTTGCATACTCGACGAGCACACGACAGCGAGACGAATGTTGTAGTTACGAAACTTTTGCAGGATCGCGCCCGCCTCACCAGAACTCAGGTCAAAGAACCGGTCTGGCAGATTCTCGGAGTAGAGCATCACGCGATCGAGCCGACGACTCAGGCATTCCTGAAGAACCGTTGCGGCATCGTCGGCGTTGCGCATACACGGCTGCTTCGGAACACCCTCCAGGAATCGCGGCCCCACTGCTTCGGACACTGTGAATTCCATTGTCCCCCGACGACAACAAGCTCTGTCGGCCAACCGCCGACTATTTCAACGGTCTGCGAAGCGGTGTCGTGTGCTCCATGACACCCTCAATGAAAGAACCGTGGTTGTGGCGAGCGTCCGTGCTCAACGCAGCATGTGTCGCTATGCG
>DATHUB010000335.1:0-2616 GCA_035462695.1 Coriobacteriia bacterium
GATCCCGCTCACGTCGCGTGGCTCGAGTGCGCGTTGCCACCCCGGAGTCTGCGTTGCCTTCAGCCCGTCTTCGTAGGTGGGGCGACCCTCTTCGCGGTAGAAAACGCCGATAGGGACTCGGCAGTCGTCTGCCATGCAGTCCAGCTCATGGAAGGTCGACATCGAAAGCTCGAACGCCCTGATGCGGTCAGTCGGGTCCCAGTCGGTCTCCTCCAGCTTGTAGACGCGGTCCCTGAACCACTGGAAGGTGTTGATCTTGTTGAAGGTGACGCACGGCTGGAAGACGTCGATCAGGGCGAAGCCCTTGTGGGTGAGCGCCTCGATGTAGAGCTGCTTCAGGTGCTCCAGGTCCCCTGAAAAGCCTCGCGCCACGAACGTGGCCTTCTCGGCAAGCGCGAGTCCGACCGGATTCACGGGCTCCTCGAGAACACCCGCAGGCGTCGAGACTGTTCGCATCAGATGATCGCTCGTAGGGGAGGCCTGGCCGGTCGTCAGTCCGTACACCTGGTTGTTGTGGGCGATGCAGGTCATGTCGACATTGCGCCGGATCGTGTGGATGAAATGACCCATGCCTAGCCCGTACCCGTCACCGTCACCCATCTCGACGATGACGTGCTGGTCGGGCCGGGTGAGGCGGTAGGCCGTCGCTGGCGGCAGGGCGCGACCGTGCAACGCGTGGAACCCCTGGACGTCCCAAAAGTCGGCGCCGTTGCCGTGCTGGCCGATGCCCCAGAACATTGCGAACTCGTGCTTCTGCCAGCCGAGCTCGACGAGCGCACGCTTGAGCGCCTCGAACATCCCGAAGTTGCCGCAGCCGGGACACCAGGTCGGGCGAATCGTAGAGTTGAACTCTTTGGTCTGTGGCATCTAGAGACCACCTTCCCGGACGGCGACGGCGCCGATGTCATTCAGCTCGACCGGTTGGCCGAGCATCTCCTTGATCTTGGAGTAGATCAGCTCGGGCGAGATCGGCCGCCCGTCGTAGCGCCGCAGGTTCTCGTCGAAAGTGCGCAGGCACTGCTCGGCGATCAGGCCTTCGAGCTGTCCGGTCGCGTTGCTCTCGATGATCAGGGACCGCTTGGCCGAGTCCAGGAATGCAGAGACGTCGTCGGCGGGGAAGGGCCAGACGCAGACGGTCTGCAGCAAGTTGACCGCGACGCCGTCCGCTTCGAGCCACTTCATCGCCTCGCGCGCCGGCATCTTGGTCGTGCCGAAGCAGACGATCGATACCTCGGCCTCGCTCGGGCCGTAGCGGCCTGGGGGAGGTACCAGCGTGCGCGCAAGATCGAGTTTGCGCAGCCGCTTCTCATTCTGGTCGATACGAACACGTGCATCCTCGCCCTCTTGGCCCCAGCCGTACTCGTCGTGCTCGTAGGAGTTCACGAGTTGGTTTGCGCCGACGACCCCCGGCAGAATCCGCGTGCTGACGCCGTTCTCGGTCAGCTTGTAGCGCTGGTAATGGCCCTCAGAGTCGAGGGCCTCGCCGTGGCTGGCAGCATCGCCTTCGGTGACGAGCGAGCCGCGATCGACCGTGACCGCGGCCAGGTCGTACGGATCCGAGGTTTGCCGATTGTCGGACAGATAGCTATCGCCGAGGATGATCACGGGTGTCTGCAGCTGGTCGGCCAGGTTGAACGCCTTCCAAGCCAGTTCGAACCCTTCCGTGTGGTCCCCGGGCGCGAGCACCACTCGCGGGAACTCCCCCTGAGCCGCATGAAGCACGAAACGCAAGTCGCTCTGCTCGGTCCAGGTCGGCATGCCCGTCGCCGGCCCCGGTCGAGTGAAGACACCAACCACGACCGCACTCTCGCTGACGCCCGCGAAGCCGAACGCCTCAACCATCAGGGAGAAGCCGCCGCCGGCGGTCGCACACATCGAGCGCGCCCCGCCGAAGGCGCCTCCGATGATCATGTTCATGGCAGCAATCTCGTCTTCGGTGTGCTTGACCACGACGCCGTTGGCGTCTCCGTTGGACGCCATGAAGTGAAGTAGCGACGATGAGGGGGTCATCGGGTAAGCGCAGTAGAGTCCCAGGCCCGCAGCCATCGCACCGAGTCCGATGGATTCGTTCCCGTCGGCCAGTACACGTTCGGGCTGGCCCTGGAGCGGCTCGAGCTTGAACGGGAAGTCGCAGTGGGCCTGTTGCGCGTGCTCGTAGCCCTTTGTGGCGACCGTGATGTTCTGCTCGGCAACCTCGGGCTTCTTGTGTGCAAACTGGGACTTGATGGCCTCGAGCAGTCCCTCGATCGGGAACTCCATGTGTCCGAGCACTGCGCCGAGCGCCGTCACGTTGCGCATGATCTTGATGCCTCCGGCGTCTTGCACGATCTGGTTCAGTGGCACCGGCACGAGGCAGATGTCCGTTCGGCCCTTCAGATCGCTCTCGTCGGGCTCGAAGTCGTCCGGGTCGTAGATGACGGCACCGGCCTCCGTGAGCTCGCCGACGTGGCGACCAACCGTCTGCCGGTCTAACGCAACGAGAACGTCGGTTGGCATCACGTGGCTGTATATGGGATCGGCACTGATTCGCACGTGGTATGTGTTGTGTCCGCCCTTGATCAGGGAGGGGTACTCGGTCAGATCGAAGATGCTGTATCCGGCCGATGCGAAGACGCG
>DATHUB010000336.1:0-2107 GCA_035462695.1 Coriobacteriia bacterium
GTCGTCGCTCACCCCGCTCTGCCTGAAGAGTGCGCGAAGGTCGGGCCTGGCCTCGAACTTCCGCATTGACCGGCCCCCCGAATCCGCTACACGGATAATGTGAGTTCGTCCGCGTTCATCGGGTGTTCGGTCGTGGCCTGAGCAGCCGCCGAGCAGGCCCCACACCCCGGCTTGGGGCCCGCGCAGGCGGCTGCGGCGTAGGCCGCCGGCGTCTGCTGACCGAGCGAGCGATGAGGCCGCACGGTGTTGTAGTCGACGCGCCAGGCGTCGATGATCGTCTGGGCCTCCGCGACGCTCAGAAACCAGTGTTCGTTCAAACACTCGTCGCGAAACTTCCCGTTGAAGCTCTCCACATACGCGTTCTCGATCGGCTTGCCCGGCCGGATGAACCGCAGGGTGAGACCCCGGCGATAGGCCCACGCGTCCAATGTCCGGCCGGCGAATTCGGGCCCGTTATCACTGACCAGGACCTGTGGGAGACCGATCGTGTCCGCCAGGCGCTCGAGGACGCGCACCACGCGCGCGCCCGGCAGCGACCGATCGACTTCAATGGCGACGCACTCGCGCGTGAAGTCGTCGACGATGTTCAGCGTGCGGAAGCCCCGCCCATCAGCCAGGGTGTCCGCCATGAAGTCCATCGACCAGCGCTCGCCCGGACGGCTCGGCGCCGGCAGGGGCACGCGCTCACCGCGCGTCAAGCGCTTGCGCCGGCGGCGGCGGACCTGGAGGCCGGCCGCCTTGTACACGCGATGCACGCGCTTGTGGTTCGCCACGACGCCTTCCCGCGCTATCAGCGTGTGGAGGCGCCGATAGCCGTAGCGAGCGCGCACGGCCGCATGCGCCTGCAAGCGCGCGAGCAAGTGCGCGTTGTCCACGCGGCCGCGCCGCTGATAGCGCCACGTCGCCGTGCTCAGCCCCACCAGACGACACGCCCGTCGCAGACTCGTGCGTTGCGCGTCCACGAGCCACCCGACCGCCACGCGCTTCGCGACCGGGCCTACCACTTTTTTCCCACCACCGCTTTCAACGCCTGAATGTCCAGCGTCTGCTCCGCGACGATGTGTTTGAGCCGGCGGTTCTCGTCCTCGAGCTGCTTCAGACGTTGCAGCTCACTGAGCTCGAGTCCCCCGTACTTCGACTTCCAGCGGTAGTACGTCTGCTCGGTGATCCCGTGCGCCCGGCACAGGTCGGCCACCTTCCGGCCGGCTTCGCCTTCCTTGACGATCGCCAGGATCTGCTCGTCGCTGAATTTGCTCCGCTTCATCGGTCCTCCTTGGCGGAGGACTCACATGATACGCGTGGCGGTTCAGAGGGGGCCGGTCAGAAGGACTACCTCCGCGAGCGGTACAAAGAAGACCGCGACGCGCGATTCGGCCTCATCGCCTCGTCCAAGGACCGCGACCTCGTGCACTGGGGTGTTCCCAACGACTTTCAATCGACGAAACGCGTGAAGCTGGGCCCGTGGTACGGGGACGGCGAGGACGACTTCCGCAGCCTCCGCTGCCGCCACCTCGACGTGTGTGTGACGGAGTTTGGCGCGCAGGGGCTGGAGCTCGACGCCACGCTGCTCGCGTGGGGCACCGACTTGGTTCTCGATGACGGGCGATGGTCGAACGCCAGCGCGCGGGGATACAAGAAGGGCGCGAAGCTGTGGGATCCGCGGCAGCTGCGGATCAACGCGTATCGCGTGCTGCTGACGCGCGGGCGCGACGCATGCGTCGCGTTCGTGCCGCCCATGGCGATGCTGGACGAGACGTATGGCTATCTGCTGGCTTGCGGGTTTCGCGACATTTGAATCGCACGTTCGAGAACAACACGGTCCGGCTGAAGCCGGACACTACACGGGCGGCGACTAACCTACCGACGCGACTCGCCGAGGCGCCCGATTCTCTCGACGAGATCCTCGTGCAGCACCCGCATCTGCCGGCGGGTCTCCTCGTCGCCCTCCGTTACCGCGCGGAGCACCGCCGCATCTCCCTCCCGGACGGCGCGGAGTACCGCCTGATCGCCCTCGCGGACGGTCCGGATCACCTCGTCGTGCATCGTCTGGGTGGCCTTTGACGCGGAGTCGATGACTTCGAGGATCTCAGTTGTTCGCACATCGAGC
>DATHUB010000337.1:0-1558 GCA_035462695.1 Coriobacteriia bacterium
TCACGGCTTCAAGGGCGTCGAGTATTCCGACGCCCGATTTCGCGCTCGTTAGGACCGCGTCATCGGCCGGGATAGCCAAGCCCTCTTCGATCTCGTGGCGAACGCGCTCGGGGTCCGCTGCCGGAAGATCGATCTTGTTGATGAGCGGGATTATCTCGAGACCGGCGTTCATCGCCATCAGGGCGTTGGCCACGGTTTGCGCCTCAACGCCCTGAGCGGCATCCACGACCAAGAGGACGCCTTCGCATGCTTCGAGCGAACGCGAGACCTCGTAGGTGAAGTCGACGTGTCCAGGGGTGTCGATGAGATTCAACTGGTACGTCTGACCGTTGGCAGCGTCGTACATGACCCTGACTGCCTGGGCCTTGATGGTGATTCCTCGTTCGCGCTCGATGTCCATCGAGTCCAGCATCTGCTCGAACATGTCGCGCTCCTGCACCGTGTGCGTGAGCTCGAGAATGCGGTCAGCCAGCGTGGACTTGCCGTGATCGATGTGCGCGATGATCGAGAAGTTGCGTATGTGGTCGGGGCGCGTAGTCATAGCGGCATAGTGTAGCAAGCGCCGCACCGCCGAGTAACCCTTGGGCACATATCGGCTGCCAACGGTTGGACGAACACCCGCCGCACCGGGCAAGTAGCACCGCCCGGTAGCGTGTGCTAGACTATCGCGGTTCGTCGACACCCCACTGTCACGGGCAACACACGGTATCGGAAGGACAGAAGTCACTGTGGCAAATATCAAGAGCCAGAAGAAGCGTGTTATCACCAACGAGAAGGCGCACCAGCGCAATCGCGCGGTGAAGTCTTCGCTGAAGACCGCCCTCAAGAAGGTCCACGTGGCAATCGAAGCCGGAGATGCTGTGGCCGCCAAGGCCGCTGCCCTCGAGGCTTGCAGAGAGCTCGACAAGGCTGCCAGCAAGGGCGTCATTCACAAGAGCCAGGCTGCCAACCGCAAGTCAGGCGTTATGAAGGCCGCGAACGCCGTAGGCTAAGTGCACGCCTTCACGATCCAGCGTTCGAGAACGAGCCGGGCATCCCGGCTCGTTTTCATTTTGGCTTCCCCTGCGGCCGCGCTCTGCAGCAGTGCGACGAGCTCCTCGGAGCGGTAGCCCTTCGCCTGGCGAATCAGGCGCTTGATCTGCCACTCCTGACGCCCTAACTCGCGCGAGATCTCGCCCGCGCCTGTCCGGCCGCGATCGAGCAGCGAGCGCACGGCGATTAGATCTCGCAAAGTGCGCAGCGCCATCGCGTGCAGTCCGAACACGGACTCTCCTTCTCCCACAAGATCAGAGACGCGGGCAAGTGCCCTCCGGCAGTCCCTGTCGCCGAGAGCTTCGGTGAACTCCCAGATGCTTGTCGGTGCCGTGGTGGCCGTGACGGCCGAGACGTCCTCACGCGTCACCTGCTGCCGTTCGCCCACGTAGGCGACCGCCTTGCTCACCTCGGCGGACAGCCGTCGGAGGTCGTACCCGACGGCGGACACGAGCTCTTCGGCTCCATCGAGTGAGATGGCCTTGCCTTGTTGCTCGAACATTCGACGCACATGTCCCGGGACATC
>DATHUB010000338.1:0-16004 GCA_035462695.1 Coriobacteriia bacterium
CGTGGTACCTGTCGAAGCCTATCGCGCCAAGGCAGATGAGATCGCTGAACAGCGCAGAGGTTTCGAACGTCGCCTCGCAGCCGTTTCGAACGGCTCTGAGGGGAAGTCAGCGCAGGTGGAGAAGCTAGCCAAGCAAGCAGCGGGGGCGCGTATACAGTTCGCGACGGCTGACACAGAGGGCAAACGTCGCCTTCTCGACTCGGTACTTTTGAACGCGCATCTGCAGGATGGGAAAATCGCCTCCTACCAGCTGAAACGCCCCTTCGAGTATCTCCGGAGAGACCCCAAAGGGGCGTTCTGTTTCGAATGGTGGGCGATACTGGATTTGAACCAGTGACTTCCACCGTGTGAAGGTGGCACTCTCCCGCTGAGTTAATCGCCCGTGCGCCACAGTGCGGCGAGTGCAGATTCTAGCGATACCCGTTCGGATGGGCAAGGTGCCACCGCCAGGCGTCGCCGACAATCGTCTCCAGTTCGCGCCGTTCGGGTGTCCATCCAAGCACCTCTCGCGCCTTCTGTGACGACGCGACAAGGATTGCTGGGTCGCCACTGCGCCGAGGGCCTACAACCACGTCGACAGGCTTGTGTGTCGCTGCGGCACAAGCCTCGACGACCTCGCGATTGCTGAAACCGCGTCCGTTGCCCAGATTGAACGCATCGCTTAGGCCACCCTCAGACAAGTACCTGAGGGCGAGCAGATGCGCCCGAGCCAAGTCCACAACGTGGATGTAGTCACGGACGCATGTCCCGTCAGGAGTCGGATAGTCATCTCCGAAGATCTCGAACGTACTCTGGCCATTACTCATGGCCCCAAGGACTCTCGGGATGATGTGGGTCTCCGGGTCATGACCCTCGCCGAGCGAACCGTCAGGCCAAGCGCCGGCGACATTGAAGTAGCGCAGGCGTACCGACCTCAGGCCGCGTTCGGCATACGCGTCCAAGTGACGTTCGAACTCAAGCTTGCTCTCCCCGTAGGCGTTCACGGGCATCTTCGGCGCATCCTCGGGAATAGGCACGATCTCGGGTTCCCCATACACAGCTGCGGTGGATGAGAAGACGAGGGACGAAACGTCCGCCTCCAGCATCGCGTCCAGAAGCGCGAGGGGCCTTCTGCAGTTGACGTCCATGTAGAGCTCGGGATCGGCCTGCGACTCCGCGACATCGATGAGTCCAGCGAAGTGCACCACTGCATCGCAGCCCTGAAGAGCCGTCCGTAAGGCGGCATGATCGCCGATGTCGCCTTGGAGGAAGCCGGCGCGCGGATCGACCGCCTCTTCGAAACCCCGTTCGAGACTGTCGAAGATAACGCACTCGTGGCCGTCGTCGAGCAACAGCCGTGTGGTGATCGAACCGATATAGCCGGCTCCACCGGTCACCAGAACGCGCACAGAATCACTCCCAGTTAGTCGCTCTCAGAAGATCCCGCAGCGGAACCAGCAGCCTACTCCCGCTGCGAGTCCAGCCACCTCAGCGTACCCTCGGCGAGCCCCTCCGCGATCTTGTCTTGATAGTGAGGGCTCGCCAACAGTCGGTCCTCCACGGAGTTCGACATGAACCCGCACTCCACGAGGACAGAGGGAACCTGGGAGTAGTTGAAGCCCGACAGATCTCCTCGGCGGACAATCCCGAGATCGACAGCCCCTGTGGACGCTACAACCGACGATTGCAGTGCACGAGCTGCCTTCTTGCTCGTTCCCGCGAAAGACTCGGTCCACCGGTTGGCTGCGGGATACAGCGTCGATATGCCCGACATGGTCGACTTCGGATTCCCATCGCAATGGATTCTGATGAAGAGATCCGCGTCGGCCTTGTTGGCGATGGCGGCACGCTCGGAGTTTGAGAGGTCCACGTCGTTGGTCGTCCGGGTCATAACCACCTTGACGTTCTTCGCCGCGAGACGCTTCCTCAGGTTGTTCGAGATCTGCAGAACCACTTCGTACTCAGGCAACCCGGTGCTGACCCCAGTGGTCCCGCCGGTCACCTTCGCCTTGGACTCCTTCGCGCCCGGCCCTATGGGCTCGCTTGAAGTATCGCCATGCTCCTGATGCCCAGGGTCGATGCACACGACGTAGCGACGGGTGATTCGCTTCTTAGACGGCTTCAATGTCTTGCGGGCGCCCGTGACGAGCGAGATGGTGTCACCCTGGGCGGCAATGGAGCCTGGGGCAGGGTCCTGCCCTAGGACGGACTGATCGTCTGAGCCGTCCGCGACGCTGACCGTTAGCCCAGCCGCCTCAAGGACGACTCGTGCCTCCTCCACCGACGAACCGATCACACGCGGAACCTCGATTGGGTGGGACTCATCGAGCGATACCGCCGGCGCCGTAGTAGTCAGCGCCATGCTGCGAGCGCCGGTGTCGGTGGAGACACGCGGTCGAGTGCAAGCGTGAATGCCGAATAGCAGCGCTACCGCCGTCACCAGAGCGGTGAGCAGCAGCATCGTAGATGATCGGCGGCCTGGCGTACCAGGTCTGTGCCGAGGAGATGTGGCACGTGAACGCAGGGTAAGTCCTTTCTGGTGGGCCCGGTAGGATTCGAACCTACAACCAAGGGATTATGAGTCCCCTGCGCTAACCATTGCGCTACGGGCCCCCTGAAGGGCATCTGACGATTCTAGCGTAGAGTTGGCCGAGTGAAACCAACGTCTTCGTTCTTGCCAACGGCAGAGAGCAGTGCGTATACTTCCGATTCGCGCCGCGAGGTGCATCGTATTCCTCGGTAGCTCAATCGGCAGAGCATCCGGCTGTTAACCGGAGGGTTGTAGGTTCGAGTCCTACCCGGGGAGCCAAGAACTGCGAAGGGCCCCTTTCGGGGCCCTTTTTGCATCTTGTAGGCCGTATCGGCTACTCGAGATAGTCGCGCAGACGCTGCGAGCGCGATGGGTGACGCAGCTTACAGAGCGTCTTGCTCTCGATCTGCCGGATCCTCTCGCGAGTGACCCCGAACTCTCTCCCGACCTCTTCGAGAGTGCGCGGGTGTCCGTCGACGAGCCCGAAGCGCAGCTCGATCACCTTGCGCTCGCGCTCAGACAGACCGTCGAGCACCTTCGAGAGCTGTTCTTGCAGCATTGAGAAGCTGGCTGCGTCAGGCGGCACGACAGCCTCGGAGTCCTCGATGAAGTCGCCGAGCTGGCTGTCCTCTTCTTCGCCGATCGGCGTTTCCAAGCTCACCGGCTCCTGGCTGATCTTCAGAATCTCGCGGACGCGATCGGCGGTCATCTCCATCTTCTCGCCGATCTCTTCCGGGGTGGGCTCGCGGCCGAGCTCCTGGAGGAGCTGACGCTGGATTCTGATCAGCTTGTTGATCGTCTCGACCATGTGCACCGGAATACGAATGGTGCGGGCCTGGTCGGCGATTGCACGGGTTATGGCCTGCCGGATCCACCACGTGGCGTACGTGGAGAACTTGAAGCCTTTGGTGTAGTCGAACTTCTCAACGGCACGAATCAGCCCGAGGTTACCCTCCTGGATGAGATCGAGGAACAGCATGCCGCGACCGACGTAGCGCTTGGCGATCGAGACGACCAGACGTAGGTTTGCCTCGACGAGCTGCTGTTTTGCGTCGAGTCCAACCTGCTCGATTCGATGGAGGCGACGCTTCTCGGCGCGATCGAGCTCGGTACCACGCTCAATCGCATCGTCCATGCGCGCTGCGGCCTCAAGCCCTGCCTCGATCTTCATGGCAAGGTCGATTTCCTGCGCCGCTGTAAGCAGCGGGACCTTGCCGATCTCCTTCAAGTACATCCGTACCGGGTCACCCGTCAGCGGTGCGAGGTGACTCGTATCGGCGGCACGCTTCTTCTTCGTCTTCTTGCCGGCCTTCGGCGCCACCTTCGGAAGCTCGATGTCGACCACGGCGGCCTCAGAGACCGACTGGTCGTCCTCCTCGAGCTCCACTTCCACGACCTCGGTGCGTCCCTCTGCCTCGGCTACGGTATCCGCAACAGCATCGGCGTCGAGGACGTGCGATGGATCCTCTACAACCTCGATTCCGGTGTCCTTGAAGTAGGAGTAGATGCGCTCGATCTGGTGATCATTCAGGTCCACATCAGAAAGCGCGCCTTGGATCTCCTCGTCAGTGAGGTTGCCTTTCGACTTCCCCATCTTCTCAAGGGTCTTGATCTCCGGCAGTTCGAGTTCGGGCGCCAAGGCCTCGGCCAGCTTCTTCGACTTCTTGGCAGGGGCCTTCTTCGTGTCCTTCAAGGGCGCACTGGCGACCTCGATCGGCTTCACGGTCTTCTTCGACTTCTTGGGTGCAGCAGGTACGACTGCTTCTTCAACAGTCGTCCCGGCCTTAGTGGTACGTGCTTTCTTAGGCTTGTCCGCCACGCTATTCCTGAGCCTCCACCTGGTCGTCTCTGACATCCTCGCCGCGGCGCAAAGCATCTAGCTTTCGCTGCAGCGCGGATACTTCCCTGAATACGTCGTCGTACTCGGTTTGTGACTTGAATGAGTCCGTCGACCTCAATTGAGCCCTTCCAACGGCTATTCGCCGCTCGAGCTCGAACTCCTTGAGACGCCGCTCCAAACCGTCAGCGAGCGCGGCCGCATCCTCGGCATCTTCAGAGAGTCGTGCACCCGACAGCAACTTCGCTGACCCCGGGATACGCTGCTCCAGCCTTCCGTGGACCTCGTTCGCGCTCACTAGTTCACCTGCGTCGGCAATCACCTCGGCCATGGCCCGATGATCCTTCGCAGACAGCAGGTCGAATGCAAGCAATTCCTGTGCCTTGCAGCGCAAGTCCGGGCGTGATGCCAGGACTGCGAGCAGTTCCCGTTCAGTACGCAGCCGAGTGGTGTCGTGCACCAGCTCGTCGGAAGGTGACGAATCGGGACTCTCCGCGCTCTCGCGTGGAGTCGGCGCCGGGTGCGAGGAAGAAATCGCCCGGCGCACAGTGGCGAAGTCGGCCAGAAGCCGATCCGCAATGTAGTTGGCGTAGTCGTCAGCCAGAATCGAGTTCTTCACGGGCGCCAGCACGGCCGCGGCCTCCTTGAGAGCCCGGGCGCGCTCCTCCGGCCGCTCAAGGTCCCATCGTGCGAGTCTGCGATCGATTGAGAACTGGAGAAGTGGTACGGCACTCTCAAGTACTGCCTTGAGCGCCTCCGCCCCCTTGTTCGCAGCATAGTCGGCAGGATCCATCCCATCCGGAATCATGGCCACACGCAGCTCGACGCGCCCCCCGCCCGCCTCCGGAGTGACATCGCTATCGATGAACTCGGATGCGCGGTCAGCCGCTCGCAGTCCGGCCTCATCCCCGTCGAAGACGTAGATGACCGTCTTGGCGAAACGACCAAGCAGCTTGATGTGTTGGCGGGTCAGTGCCGTGCCGAGCGTCGCAACAACGTTGCGCAAACCCACTTCGTGAAGCGCGATGACGTCGGTGTAGCCCTCGACCACGAGAGCCGTCCCCGATGACGTGATCTGCGCCTTTGCCCGGTCGATCGCATAGAGGTTCGATGACTTCTTGAACAACGGCGTATCGGAGCTGTTGAGGTACTTCGGTTCGCCTTTGCCGATGACGCGTCCACCGAAGGCGATAGCCCGCCCCTGCAGGTCGGAGATGGGGAAGATGACTCGCTCGTAGAAGCGGTCCTTGAGCCCCCCCGAGTCACCTTTCAACGCCACGTTCGCGTCCACCAGCTCGTCTGCGGAGAACCCTCGCGACGTCAGATGGCGCACGAGAGAGCTGTGACCAGGGGCATAGCCGAGGCCCCAAGTCTTGGCGACGCCGCTGCCGAACCCGCGGGCTGCAAGATACTCACGTGCCTTGGTGGGTCCTGCGTCGCGCGAGCCAGTCAGCATTCGCTGATAGAACTCGGCGGTCTCCTCGCACACGGCCATGAGCCGCTCCTTGCGGCCCCGGGGCGCGCCACCGGCCTCTTCCACGATGTCGATCCGCGCTCGGTCTGCCAGCAGCCTCACAGCGTCAGGGAAGTCCACGTGGTCCGATTCGATGACGAACCCGAACGCGTCGCCCCCTCTGCCGCAACCGAAGCAGTGCCACAGCTGCGTGCCTGGATCGACCTTGAGCGACGGGGTTTTCTCTCCATGGAACGGACACAGGCCCCAGAAGAGCCGACCTTTCTGGCGCAGCACGATCCGCTCGGATACGAGTGAGATGAGGTCTGTCGCATCGCGTACGCGCTGAACGTCCTCGTCAGAGATGCGACCCATGAAGACCCCCTCTCAAACCGCGAAACCATCTGCCGATTAAAACGCACAAGCTCCCGTGCGCACAGAGGCGCACGGGAGCATCAGCATCACTGCTGTGCGTTATGAGACTAGCCGCCGTGAACCTTCAGGAACAGCGGAACGAACACGAGCGAAACGACGGTCATGAGCTTGATGAGGATGTTCATGGCCGGGCCCGAGGTGTCCTTGAACGGGTCGCCGACTGTGTCGCCGACAACCGCGGCCTTGTGGGCCTCAGAGCCCTTACCGCCAAGCACGCCACCCTCGATGTACTTCTTCGCGTTGTCCCACGCGCCACCCGCGTTCGCCATCATGATCGCGAGCAGGAAGCCGGAGACTACGGCGCCGGCGAGGAATCCGCCGAGGATCTCGAGGTTGAGAATACCGAGCGCGATCGGAATCGCCACGGCGAGGATGCCGGGGACGACCATCTCCTTGAGCGCACCCTTGGTCGCGATGTCCACACAAGCCGCGTAGTCGGGCTTGGCGTCCTCGCGACCTTCGAGCAGACCCGGAATCTCCTTGAACTGCCTGCGTACCTCGCCGATCATGGCGAACGCCGCACGGCCGACCGCGTTCATCGTGAGTGCGCCGAAGAGGAACGGCAGCATCGCGCCGACGAACAGGCCAACGACGATGTACGGGTTCTCGAGCGACAGGTCGAGCGTGATGCCGCCCGCAGCGATGGTGGTGCGAAACGCTGTGAACAACGCCAGCGCGGTGAGGCCGGCGGAGCCGATCGCGAAGCCCTTAGCGATAGCGGCCGTGGTGTTGCCGACCGAGTCGAGCGAGTCGGTGATCTTGCGGATTCCAGGCTCCATGTGAGCCATCTCGGCAATGCCACCGGCATTGTCAGCCACAGGACCGTACGCGTCGACACCGACGGTGATCGCGGTGATAGAGAGCATGCCGAGCGCGGCAAGCGCGATTCCATAGATGCCCGAGGTCGAGCTCCACGGAACGGCCAGGTTGCCCATGAAGTAGGCGCCCCAGATGCCGACTGCCACTACGAGGATCGGGCCGACCGTCGAGATCATGCCGACACCAAGGCCGGCGATGATGTTCGTTGCGGCACCGGTCTGGCTCGCCTCGGCGATGCCCTTTACCGGCTTGTAGTGATCCGAGCAGTAGTACTCGGTGATCTGGCCAATGGCGATGCCGGCCGCCAGGCCGATGACAACAGAGCCGAAGTACCACATGCGGCTCATGTCACCAACGGATGAGCCCCACCACCAGAACAGCGCGGCCATTGCGAATACCTCAAGTACGGCCGCCACGTAGGTGCCGATGTTCAGCGCCATGTGCAGGTTGCCGCCCTCTTTGGCGCGGACTGCGAACAGGCCGATGATCGACATGACAATGCCGGCCGCTGCAATCAGAAGCGGCATCGTCACACCGAATGCGAGGTCCTTCGGAGCTACTGCGACGATGTCCTGAAGGACGAAAGTCGCCTCATCGATCTTGAGCAGTCTCAGCCGCTCGATGGTGACGCCGCTCCAGAGCGCAAGCGCAAGGACGATCGGAGCGAGCATCGAGCCTACGAAGCTCTCGAAGAGGTCGGCGCCCATGCCGGCGACGTCGCCAACGTTGTCGCCAACGTTATCGGCGATGACGGCGGGGTTGCGGGGGTCGTCCTCGGGAATGCCCGCCTCGACCTTGCCGACCAGGTCAGCACCGACGTCGGCGGCCTGGGTGTAGATGCCGCCGCCCACGCGCGCAAACAGCGCGATCGAGCTGGCACCGAGAGCAAAGCCGTTGACGATCGCCTGATCCTGCACCGGGTTCTCACCGGTGATGATGAAGACGATGGTCCAGAGCGACAGGCCCAGGACGCCGAAAGAGGCCACCGTCAGACCCATGGTCAGGCCCGAGCGGAACGCGACGTTGAGCGCTTTGGCGATGCCCGTCGTTGCTGCCTGCGCGGTGCGAGTGTTCGCACGAGTCGCGACGTACATGCCGATAAAGCCGGCCAGCGCCGACAAGAAGCCGCCGCTCAAGAAGGCCAAACCAGTGAGACTACCTGCGGTCATGTTGACGCCCGTGAACGACAGTGCGCCGAACACGACCACAGCAAAGATGATCAGTACGCGCCACTCGGCCCTCAAGAAGGCCATGGCTCCAACCTGGGTCGCCTTCGATATCTCCTGCATCTTTGCGTTGCCCGGATCCTGTTTCAGGACCCAGTTCGCGAGGTAGGCCGCCACTCCGAGACCGAGAACGGCCGCCAGAGGCGCTAGCCAGGCTACTGCCCCACTCATTCACCCTCTCCTTCCGTGCATGCACACGTTGAAACGCCGCGCCCTGTGCGCGACAGTCCTGCCAAAACGGATAGAGAGCCCCTCCTGCGGTGCTCTTGGCGCATTATGGCATAGGAAACATCTATGTCATACGAGCCATTTCTTGGGGATGAAGAGGCGTTCAAACTCGCGAATCGCGAAGCGGTCGGTCATTCCGGAGACATAGTCCACGACGCGCTGAACCGGCTCCTCTTCACCTTCGACTCTGAACTCCTCCGGCAGGTCCTCGGCATGCTCGAGGAAGTGCTCGAACAACATGCGGACAACCCGGTTAGCGCGCGGCTCCTCGGCTTTGGCACGCTCCGAGAAGTACACGTTCGCGAAGAGGTATGACCTCAGCGTCATCATCGCGTCCCACACCGGTGGCGACATGCGCACGACCGTGGATTCGTGGGAGGTGTCGATCAGATCGGTGACCATGGTGGTGATCCGGGCACCGTGATTCGGGCCGAGAACCGCGAGAGGCTCGGGCGGAAGACTCGAAGCGTCCAGAACCCGCGCGCGCAGAGCATCGTCGATGTCGTGATTCACATAGGCGATTCGATCCGCGATGCGAACGACTTGGCCCTCGAGAGTTGAGGGGGCATGCCCCCCCGTGTGACCGAGGATGCCGTCGCGCACCTCCCACGTCAGATTCAGGCCCTTACCGTCGTACTCGAGCTCCTCGACGATTCGGAGCGACTGGACGTTGTGCAGGTACGACCGGGGCGCCCCGGGATAGCGGCTGCCAAGATCCCTCAGCGCCTCGTCGAGCGCGCTCTCGCCCGTGTGCCCGAAGGGCGTATGCCCGAGGTCGTGGCCGAGGGCGATCGCCTCCGTCAGGTCCTCGTTCAACCGCAGAGCGCGCGCGATGGATCTAGAGATCTGCGCAACTTCAAGCGTATGAGTGAGCCGGGTGCGGTAGTGGTCGCCTTCAGGGGCCAGGAACACCTGAGTCTTGTGCGAGAGACGCCGAAACGCCTTGCAATGAAGGATACGGTCTCTGTCGCGCTGGAACTCCGTGCGATATGGATCGGGCTCGATCGGGTGCTGTCGCCCCCTCGACTCAGTCGCTTTGGCCGCACCAGCGGACAGCCGGTCGAACTCGGCGGCTTCGGCCAAGGCCCTCGTCATCACCTGATCAGAAGACAACTTCCCTACCCGTTCAGTCGACCCAGCAGATAGACGGCGAGCAACCATGCAGTTCCCAGCGACAGCACGACACCGCAGATTGCACCCGTCGGCCAGCGACGTACGAGGCCGAACTTGCCTGCAATCCATACGCCGGGAACAGCACCCACCGTGCAGCCGATGAACGCGGGCACCCAGGCGACGCGAGCGGCACTTGACGGGTCGCTTCCCTGTAGCATGCCCCAGAGCACGAACCCGACTGAGGCGACCACGAACCCGACGGCAGCGGCCACGAGCCAGTCACGCCAGAAGGGCTTCTGCCGGCGTGAGTAACCACTGATCAGCGCCGAACCGGTGTTCTGCCACAGCCTAGTGCCCTTCACAGCAGCTCCAGTCGAAAAGAGGGGCCCGACCCCAGCGGGTCGAGCCCCTCCATCCTAGCGGTTGTCTGAGCCTTTGGCGCTTTGAGCGAACTTCGCCTGCGCCGCGGCCAGTCGAGCGAGCGGCACGCGGTAGGGCGAACAGGAGACGTAGTCCAGACCGATCTCGAAGAAGGTGTGGACGGAGTCAGGATCGCCGCCGTGCTCGCCGCATACTCCCAGCTTGATGCCGGGATTGGCCTGCCGGCCCTTTTCGCACCCCATCTTCACGAGTGCGGCAACGCCATCATCGATGGTCTCGAAGGGGTTCCTCGGCAAGATCTTGCGCTCGAGGTAGCGAGGCAGGAACTTGGCTTCGATGTCATCGCGGGAGAAACCGAATGTCGTCTGAGTGAGGTCGTTGGTGCCAAAGCTGAAGAAGTCGGCGACCAGCGCGATCTCATCGGCGGTGACGGCGGCGCGCGGCAGCTCGATCATCGTGCCGATCGGGATGTCGATCTCAGTACCGCACTCCGCCGATACCTCGGCGAGCACCTTCACGCACTCGGCACGCAGTGTCTCCAGCTCGGCTTTGACGGCCACGAGCGGGATCATGATCTCCGGGCGCGGGTCTTTGCCCTGCTGCTTCAGTGCGCAGGCGGCCTTGGTGATGGCCCGGACCTGCATCGAGTAGAGCTCGGGGAACATGATGCCGAGCCTGCAGCCACGAAGACCCAGCATCGGGTTGGCCTCGACCATCGAGTCGATCTGGGCCAGCAGACGCCGCTTCGGCGCCAGCTCGTGAGCATCGGCACCGGCTGCCTCGGCGCGCACGATCTCAACTTCGAGCTCGCGCGGGCTGTCGAGGAACTCGTGCAGCGGAGGATCGAGAAGCCGGACCGTCACGGGCAGGCCGTCCATCGCGCCAAAGATGCCGAGGAAATCGTCGGTCTGAGCCTCGAGAAGCTCGGCGAGCGCCTGGTCGCGCGCGCCATCGCCCTCCTCGGCAAGGATGAAGCGCTGAATGATGTCTTTGCGAGCGCCGAGGAACATGTGCTCGGTGCGGCACAGCCCGATGCCCGCAGCACCGAACTTACGGCCGAGCGCCGCGTCGTCGGGCGTGTCTGCGTTTGCGCGCACACCCATGGTCCGGAACTCGTCGGCCCATGTGAGGATGGTGTCGAAGTCCCCGGTCACTTCCGGCTCGATCAGCGACACGGCGCCCAGAACGACGATTCCCGTTGTCCCGTCGATGGAGATGATGTCGCCTTCGTGCAGCTCAACATCGCTGCCCTCGAAACGCGCGATCTTGTGCTCGGCATCGATGCGAAGCTTCTCGACACCGCATACCGCGGGCTTGCCCATACCGCGTGCGACAACGGCTGCGTGAGAGGTCTTTCCGCCATGTGAGGTCAGGATGCCCTGGGCAGCGTCCATGCCCGGCAGGTCGTCGGGGTTGGTCTCCCAGCGCACAAGGATCGCCTTGCGACCGTTCGCCTTGGCTTCGACGGCATCGGCTGATGAGAAGACCACTTCACCGACCGCGGCACCAGGAGAGGCATTGAGTCCCTTTGCGAGCTCCTGGTAGTTGGCGGACGAGTCGAACTGCGGGTGCAGAAGCTGATCGAGCTGGTGCGGATCGATGCGCGATACGGCCTCTTCACGAGTGATGAGTCCCTCGTCCACCATGTCGATGGCGATCTTGAGAGCCGCCTTCGCCGTGCGCTTCCCTACCCGGGTCTGCAGCATGTAGAGCGTGCCCTGCTCGATGGTGAACTCGATATCGCACATATCGCGATAGTCGGCCTCGAGCTTCGCGAACACTCGGTCGAGCTCCTCGCCGGCCTGCTCAAGGCCGGGAACGAACTTGAGTTCAGCGATCGGGTTGGTAATGCGGATACCGGCTACGACGTCTTCACCCTGTGCATTCGTGAGGAAGTCACCGTAGTACTCCTTGGTTCCGTCGGCGGGGTTTCGCGTGAAGCCGACACCCGTCGCAAACGTCTCACCTTTGTTACCGAAGACCATGCACTGCACGTTCACTGCTGTGCCGAGGTCGTCGGCGATCTTCTCCATCTTGCGGTAGTAGACGGCTCGAGGATTCATCCAGCTCCTGAAGACCGCCTCGATGGCGAGTCTCAGCTGTACCGCAACGTCCTGCGGAAAGGCGACCTTCCCATCGACGACGAGCTGCGGGAAAGCGTCCGTCTTGACGTGCTCGCTGACGATGCTCTTGAACTCGTCTACAAGCGACCGAAGGTCCTCGGCGCTCAGGTCGGTGTCGCTGCGAACACCGCGGTCCAGCTTCATCCCATTGATTGCGTTCTCGAACAGGTCACCTTCGACTTCGAGGACGACCTTCGAGAACATCTGAATGAAGCGGCGGTAGCTGTCCCATGCGAACCGCTCGTTGTCAGTCTGGCTGATGACGCCCTTGATCGACTCGTCGTTGAGGCCGAGGTTCAAGACGGTGTCCATCATTCCCGGCATCGAGAAGGGTGAGCCGCTGCGCACCGACACGAGGAGAGGGTCCGTCGGATTGCCGAGCGTCTTGCCCATCTTCGTCTCGAGCTCGTCGAGGTTCCTTGCGATCTCCTCGGCCAGCCCTTCCGGGAATCCTGGCGGATTTGCAGTGGTGTACTCGACACAGGCCTGGCAGGTGATGGTGAAGCCGGGAGGCACCGGCAGGCCCATGTTCGCCATCTCGGCGAGGTTCGCACCCTTTCCGCCGAGGATGAACTTCATGTCCTTATTGCCCTCGGTGCGACCGGCGCCGAAAGCGTATACGCGCTTGACGTCAGACAACTCCCTCTCCCTCTCTTTTCCAGCTACATGGGAACTGCATTCTACCGTGAGCCCACTCGCGTGCGAGAGAGCGTGACACCTAGTCTTGGCTGAGGAGCACGCCGTGGAGATGACGCATGATCTCCTGCGCAGACTCCTCAACGGCACGGTCGTCCGTGTGAATGACCAGACAGCCGAGCTTGCGCATCAGGGAGCGAGCCTCCTGAAGGTCCTGTTCGATGGCCTCGCGCTCCGCGTAACCAGGCACCCAGGTGCCCAGTTCCTTCATCCGTGCCGTGCGAATCTCGAGGAGGACATCAGCGCTCGCTACCAGCCCGAACACTCTTCTCGGATCGACTTCGTACAGCTCTTGAGGCGGCGTGACGCCTCGGGCCAGCGGGACATTCGCCGATCGCAGACCCTTGAACGCAAGGTACATCGCAAGCGGCGTCTTGGAGGTGCGCGACACTCCGACGAGCACGACATCGGCTTCGAGCAGTCCCTCGGGGTTGCGGCCGTCGTCGTGCTTGACGGCGAACTCCATCGCCTCGATGCGGTCGAAGTACTCCTGGTCGGTGCGCCTTATCGTTCCGGCTTCTCCTGCGGGCTTGTGGTGAGTCACCTCAGCCAGAGTCTTCACCGCCGGGCCGAGCAGGTCCACTCCGTTGACACCCTCATCGCAGAGCTTCTCCATCTCGAGACGGAGCTTCTCGTTCACGAGCGTGTAGAGAAACAGGCAGTGCGTGCCACAGTGAGACATCACGCAGTCCCGCAGATGATCCGGACCGGTGATCTTGGGCAGTCGCTCTATCCGGAACGACCCGGGTTCGAACTGGGCGGCCGCGGCCCGCGCGACCATCTCCCCCGTCTCGCCCAGGGAGTCGGAAACCACATGGATGGAGATGGGTGGCTCGGCCAAAGCTACACCGCCAAACGGCTGAAATCGGCAAAACGCTCGAACATGTAGACGAAGCGTGCGAGAAGACCGAGGCGGTTCACTCTCAGAGACTCATCCTCGTCCATGACGAGCACGTTCTCGAAGAAGTCGTCGATCGGGCCTCGGAGCCCCGCGTAAGTCTGGAGCAGCGCCCCGTAGGCACGCTCCTCGAGAAGCAGCTGGACGCGTCCCTCCGCCTCCAACAGAGCATCGTCGAGGACCAGTTCGTGCTCGGCCATCAGCGCGCGGTCAGTCGTCGCAGCGGCGGTACCGGCAAGGTTAGCTGCCCGCTTGAACGCGACGGACAGATCGGCGAAGGCCTCTGCTGCCTGTTCCCGAGCTGAAGTAAGGGCTTCACAGCGCGCCAACGCGTCGGAGGGATCGTCCGACGACGTCGCCAGTACCGCGGCAATCGTCTCGGAGGCATAGCCGCGGTCCTTCAGGATTCCCTCGAGGCGGGCAACGAAGAACTCCTTCACGGCGAACCCGACCGCATCCGGATCGCCAACGATGTCGGCGTAGCCTGCCAGAGCCTCGGTGATCAGATCGTCGAGGCGTACGTGCGTGCCGCCGAGGATGATCTGGAGAACGCCGATCGAAGACCGCCGTAGGGCGAACGGATCGGCCGAACCCTTCGGCGCCTTGCCTGCCGCGAAGATCCCGCAGATCGTGTCGGCCTTGTCGGCGATGGACACGAGACAGCCCGCGAGCGTCGACGGAAGTGCATCACCGGCAAAACGCGGACGGTAGTGCTCCTCTATCGCGAGAGCGACACCCGGCTCCTCGCCCGCCGCTTCAGCGTAGTAGCGCCCCATGACGCCCTGCAGGTCCGTGAACTCGACGACGGCGTTGGTCACAAGGTCCGCTTTCGCCAGATGAGCAGCGCGCTTCGCATGCGCCGTCTCGTCGGCCTGCGCGGCCACGAGCTTGGCCAGTGACTCCGCGAGCCGCTCGATGCGCCGGCCCTTGTCGCCAACCGTCCCCAGCCTCTCTTGGAAGACGACGCTCTCGAGTCTGGGCAGCCACTCCTCGAGTGGGACCGCGAGGTCCTCTCGGTAGAAGAAGGCGGCATCGGCGAGACGCGCACGAATCACGCGCTCGTGTCCGCGCACGATCGACTCGGTTCTATCGGCACTGCCGTTGTGGGCAACGATGAAGCGGTTGTCCAAAGAGCCGTCTGCTCGCTCGACCGGGAAGTAGCGCTGGTGGCTCGTCATCGCGTGCTCGAGCATCTCCCGCGGGACAGCGAGGAAGTCCGCGTCGAACGTACCGACGCCGACCGTAGGCCACTCGACGAGGTTGACGACCTCGGCCAGCGTCTTCTCAGGAACGACAGCCGCGCCCCCTGTCAGCCCTGCGGCGGCGGCAATGCCGTCCTGTATCCGCCCGGCGCGCGTCCGCTGATCGACGGCGACGCACCCGCGCTCAAGCGACTGCAGGTACTCGTCGGCGTCCGCCAGCTCGATGGAGCCCGGGGCGAGGAATCGGTGACCCTGGGTCACTCGGCCTGCCGTCAGACCGCCGAACTCGACCGGGACGACTTCCGACCCGAAGAGCGCAAGAATCCAGCGCACGGGCCGAGAGAAGCGCGTGTCGCCGCTGCCCCATCGCATCGACTTGGCCCAGTCGATGTTGTCGGCGAGTCGTGCAAGAAGCGAAGGCAGCACCGCCATCGCATCCTGCCCGGTAGTCTCGACTGTCGCGTACACGTACGATCCGCCAGCCTCATCCACGACCTCAAGGGAATCGACCGCGACACCCTTGCCGCGTGCGAAACCGATCGCTGCCTGAGTTGGAGCGCCTTGCTCATCGAACGCCGCGCGGGCCGCGGGCCCTTTCGCGCGCTGAACCTCGTCGGCCTGCCGATCTGCAAGTTCGTTGACGAGCACCGCGATGCGGCGGGGTGACGCCACGACATCGACGGAGTCGTACTCGAGGCGGGCGTCCATGAGCGTCTTAGGAACCGCAACGGACAACTGCTCGATCGCGCTGTAGACGGCGTTTGATGGCAGCTCCTCGGTCCCGATCTCAAAGACGAGGTTGCGTCCCACCATCAGACATCACCGCCTTCCGGCGTGGTGACTTCTTCGGTCGCGTCATCTTCCTCGGACGGCGCGATCAATGCGACGTACGCCTCGCAGCAACCCTTTGCCAGGGCGCGGACCCGAAGTATGTAGCCTTGGCGCTCGGTCACGCTGATGGCGCCTCGAGCATCGAGCAAGTTGAAGGCGTGGCTGCACTTGAGGACGTAGTCGTACGCGGGCAGCACATAGCCGGCCTCGAGCGTTCGCTTACACTCGGCTTCGTATGTCGTGAACAGGTTCA
>DATHUB010000339.1:0-1793 GCA_035462695.1 Coriobacteriia bacterium
GTTCAGCCGTATCGCCCATTGGGAGTTCGATGGATACCAGCCGTACCAAGAGCCTAGCAGGCTGTTGAAAATCGACGATCGCGAGTTTGCTTGCGAGATGATTCACTCGTGGCGGAGCGAGTCGGGAGCCTTGCAATGCGCGGCGCGGACGATCGGACGGGCGAGCTGTTCAGCTATGTGGACCTCGAGGCGCGGGTTCGGCGTGACCATCCGCTGCGCGTCATTCGGGTGATCGTGAACGAGGCACTGGCTGGTCTGGAGCGTGAGTTTTCTGGCCTGTATTCGCGGATCGGTCGGCCGTCGATCGCACCGGAGCAGTTGCTTAGGGCGATGCTTCTGCAGGCGTTCTACTCGATCCGCTCGGAGCGGCAGCTGATGGAGCGGCTGGAGTATGACCTCCTGTTCCGCTGGTTCGTCGGGCTCGGTGTCGACGATGCGGTGTGGGATCATTCGACCTTCTCGAAGAACCGCGACCGTCTGCTCGCCGGTGACATCGCGGCGAAGTTCCTTGCAGCGGTTCTGGCGCAGCCCCGGGTGAAGCGGCTGTTGTCGAGCGAGCACTTCTCGGTCGATGGGACGCTGATCGAGGCGTGGGCGTCGATGAAGAGCATCAAGCCGCGCGAGGGGTCCGACGAGCCGCCGGCTTCCTGCGGCGGCCGCAATGCCGAGGCCGACTTCCACGGCAAGAAGCGCTCGAATGAGACGCATGTCTCGACCACCGATCCCGACGCCCGGCTTTATCGCAAGGGGCAGGGCAAGGAGGCGAAGCTCTGCTTCATCGGCCACGGGCTGATGGAGAACCGCGCGGGTCTTGTGGTCGATGCCGGCCTGACCGAGGCTGACGGGCACGCCGAGCGGGTGGCCGCATTGCACATGATCGAGCCGCATGCCGACCGACCGAACAAGATCACGCTCGGCGGCGACAAGGGCTTCGACAGCGCCGACTTCGTCAATGAGCTGCGCTCGATGAACGTGACGCCGCATGTGGCGCAGAACACCCGCAATCGACGATCGGCGATCGACGGCCGGACGACGCGACATCCCGGCTATGCCGTCAGCCAGCGCATCCGAAAACGGATCGAGGAGGCGTTCGGCTGGATCAAGACGGTCGCCGGCCAGCGCAAGACCAGGTTCCGGGGCGTCGCCCGCGTCGGCTTCGCCTTCACCTTCGCGGCGGCCGCCTACAATCTCGTCCGACTACCGAAGCTGCTTGCTGAGGCCGGGTGATGGCCAAAGTTCCCGCCTTCGCCAAGGCCTTCTCCGGTCGCTGGCGGATCGTCGAGATGGACACCTGGGACAATGACTTCCTCGATCTCGTCGAGGAAGCGCACATCACATTCCAGGGCAACTCGGATGGCGAGATCATCTTCGGAGCCCTCACCGGCTCCCTCGATGTCCGCTATGGCCCCCGTGACGGATCGGCCTGCGCCGAGTTCTCTTGGCAAGGTCACGACGAGAACGACGAAGCCTGTGGCCGAGGCTGGGCTACACTCGGCACCGCCGGCCGTCTCGTCGGACACTTCTACATCCACAACGGCGACGACTCAGGCTTCGTCGCCGAACGCCAATGACTTCTTCAACAGCCTGCTAGGACGGCGACCTTCGGCTCGGATCAGTTTGCCGCGGGGCAAATTTCCAGCAGCGTCGCAATCACCGGAGATGGCCACACAAACATTATCCGAGTTTTCGCAGAAGACGACAGTTTCTTTTCGGCAGCCAATTGGACCCACACGAGTTGGTCGAGCAGTGACTCTGTTCGACTCGTTGGGGACACTGCCGCACAGACCATCGTC
>DATHUB010000340.1:0-4683 GCA_035462695.1 Coriobacteriia bacterium
CCCGGACCTCCCTTGGGGCCCTCGTAGCGGATGACGATGACGTCGCCGGCTACGATGTGGCCGCCGAGAATGGCCTCGACGGCGTGCTCCTCGGAGTCGAAGACCCTTGCCGGGCCTGTGTGCACCCGCATCTCCGCCGGCACCGCGGACTGCTTCACCACGGCCCCGTCCGGCGCGATGTTACCCCGGAGTACCCGCAGTCCGCCCTCGGCGTAATACGGGTCGTCGACGCTGTGAATGATGCGGCCGTCGGCCTCGGGCGCGGCGTCGGCGATTTCTCCCATGGTGCGGCCGACTACGGTCGGAGCGTCCCGCTCGATGAGCCCCTTGCGGTCGAGTTCGCGCATGATGGCGGGAATGCCACCGACAGCGTAGAGGTCCTCCATGTGGAAGTTGCTCGCGGGAGAGATGCGCACCAGGTTGGGCGTGCGCGCTGACACCTCGGCCCAGTCGTCGAGGGTGATCTCGGCTTCGGCCTCGTGTGCGATTGCCGTGAGGTGCAGAACCGTATTGCTCGATCCGCCGAACGCCATGTCGAGCGTCATAGCGGTCTTGATCGACGCGGCGTTCATGATCTGCCGAGCGGTGGTGCCGCACTCGAGCAGGTCCATGATCCGCATGCCCGCGTGCTTTGCGAGGCGCATACGCTGGGAGTAGACGGCGGGGATCGTACCGTTGCCGGGAAGACCGATGCCGATCGCTTCGACGAGGCAGTTCATGGAGTTGGCGGTGAAGAGACCCGCGCAGCTACCGCAGGTGGGGCATGCCGACTCCTCGAGCAGGCAGAGGTCCTCCTCGGACATGAGTCCGGCGTTCACCTTGCCCACAGCGGTGAAGACCGTGTCGAGGTCTACCGCCTCCCCCTTCGGGCCGCGCCCTGCGAGCATCGGACCGCCGGAGATCACGACGGTCGGCAGGTCGAGGCGCGCCGCTGCCATGAGCATTCCGGGGATTACCTTGTCGCAGTTCGGAATCATGACGACTGCGTCGAAGGCATGGGCTGAGACGACGATCTCGACGGAGTCGGCGATCGTCTCCCGGCTGGCGAGCGAGTAGCGCATGCCTTCGTGGTTCATCGCGATGCCATCGCAGACGCCGATGGTCGACATCTCGAGAGGTGTGCCGCCAGCCATGAGGATGCCGTGCTTCACGGCCTCGGCGACCTTGTCGAGCATCAGGTGTCCGGGGATGACCTCGTTTGCCGAGTTCACGACGGCAATAAGCGGTCGCGCGATCTCCTCGTCGGTGAGGCCGTCGGCCTTGAGCAGGCTTCGGTGCGGGGCCTTGGAAAGGCCCCCTTTCATGCGGTCGCTCGCGTACGCCATGATGCACCTTCCGTCCAGGGACGGGGCGTGAGCCGAGCCGGCCGCACGAGATGCGATACGGCGAGATTCGCGCTGCTTGCGCAGTCGCATCGCCGAGTTGAGTGGGCGTGGATGCGAAAAACCGCGGCAAGCGCATGCAGTCGCCCCACGCTGGGACGAGAGCTGTGCTCCCGCGGTACCACCCCGCTTGGCGCCAATGGTTCCTCGGCGATTCTGATGAATCGCGAAGGGAGGCGCCCACTCGTGCGGCAGGTAACGGATGCCACCGACCCGACCTACTTGTCCCGGCCGACTGCGAAGGTCATTCGCGCGAGAGACGGCCGTGCGTTCTTCCGGGTGGCTCGGGGGCCAGTTTCGAGACGTCCTGCGCCGGGCTTCCAGCTACCCCGGCTCTCTGGAGCGAGGATTAGCCTCTACTCTCCCCTTCAAAGCCTGTCGTGCTGTGCAGTTGTAGAGGGCAGTATAGGCGACGGTCTTTGGGTGGGCAACCGGGGGCTGCGCTGCCCCTCTAGGCCGCAGCCGCCCGTTCCACGATCCCGCAAACGGCTGCCTCGACTTCGGCAGGAGCCGTGCCGAGGTCCGCGTTCGGGAAGAAGTCGGCGATGAGTGTCGGCCTCATCGTCGAGACCATGACCTTGGTGCCCTCGGCATAGACCATGATCGGACACGGCAACATGAGGCCGATCTTTACGTCGGCGGCAAGCACGGCATGCGCATGACGCGCGTTGCAGAGCTCGACGATGGTTACGCGTTCACGCTCGAAGCCCTTTTCGGCGAGCGTGGCGGCGACATCGTGTACGAACTGGACGCGGAACTTCGCGGCTTCTGTCTCGGCAATAACGGCGGCTACGGTGGCGTCGAAGTCCTTGGCGGACTCGACGGTGAAGTCCATCTCCATTTACGGCTACCTCCTAGGGGTGCGCTCTGGTGCGCCGCGAGCATATACCCTGTGGGGTATTCGTTGCAAGGAGGTAGGGTGCCGCGACAAGACTCGAGACCGAAGGAAAAGGGCGCCCTTGCTACTCCGCCCCAGTGACGACGTCACGCCGAGCGGACCCGTCGCGCTTCATGCTGACCAGCGAGGTGGGCTCCCCTTGAAACGCATTGCCCTCGACAAGGAAGACGCGCTCGCCGGTGGCACTCCACCCGTGCAGCTTGCCGTCGCGTCGGCGGCTCAAGCTAGCCGAAGCGCCACCGGCACTCGGCACGATGAAGGCGCGGGCATATCCGTCGTCGCCGGTCGCCTGCAGCCCCAGCAGGCCGCCGTCCGGGGAAGGCCAGATGGCCGACCAGATCGCCGGCATGTCGCCGGATACTCCGCCGGCCACCGCACGCTGGCCACGACCATCGGTGCCCAGCGAGACTAGCGCGCTTCCCTGCTCGCCGTTGCTCATCGCCACGAACAGCCGATCGCCGTTGGTTCCGACCGCAGTCGGTGTGCCTCCGGTCACCGGGACCGGGCGAAGGGCCGAGCCCGCGACCGATACGCTCACGAAGCCTTGTTCGCCGCCACTGCTCGCGTCGAGGACGACCAGCACGTCGCCTTTGGGCGAGTATCCGGCTTGTTCTCCGTCGGCAAGCCGGGCCGCGCCCTTGCCGCTTCGGCTCGCGGTCCAAAGCTCGTAGCTGTCGCTGGACCCCGACTTGTGTCTGCGGTAGACGAGGGTGGAAGAGTCGGCCGACCATCGCGGCCCGAACCCCTCCTCGGCCTCTCCGGCAGTCGTCTCATCACCCGATGCGACGTCGATGAGACGCAGCTCGGTACCCTCGACGAGCGCGAGTGTCTTGCCGTCAGGCGACAGAGCGTAGGGGCCGTCCGGCGACTTCACGATGCGGTTCGCCCCGCTGCCGTCCTCATACGCGACGTAGACGCTCGCGCCGAGGCGGAACGCGATCAGCGGCGCACGGCGTACTGCATCGCTCCCGCCCAAGCCGTCAGGCGTCTCTCCCCCACCGCCTCCGTCGGGTCCGGTCGACTCCGTGGTGCTGCCGGTCGAGGTCGCCTCCTCGCCCGGGATGCCGGGCATGGTAGCGGCTTCGCTCGGCTCGGCAGGCTCGATCGTCTTCTGCGCGGACGGGGCATCCTCACTCGACTGATGAAACGCCATCCACATCCCGGCGCCGAACAGAGCCGTGCCGAGCGCGCCCGCGAGTACAGCAAGCGCTATGCGTGCCGCACGCGCTTTGTCGTCGGGCAGGCGCTCGGTCACGGAGCAGACCCCTCTAGAGACGCGCGATCAGGGCGTCGGCGTATGCCTGAGTGCCCACCGCGCCGTCGGTCGAGCCGGTAGTCGAGCGCTTGATGTCGTAGGTGACGTTCTCGCCCTCGGCGATGACCGTGCGCACTGCGTTGAGCACGCGCTCGGCGGCGTCAACCTCACCAAGGTGCTTCAGCATCAGCATGGCCGAGAGGATCTCCGCCGTTGGGTTCGCCATGTCCTTGCCCGCGTACTTGGGCGCCGAACCGTGTACGGGTTCGAAGACGGCGCAGTCTGCGCCGATATTCGCGCCCATCGCGATTCCAAGACCGCCGATGAGGCCCGCGGCGAGATCGCTCACGATGTCGCCGTAGAGGTTCGGCAGCACGAGGACGTCCCACCACTCCGGGTGCAGCACGAGCTGCATGCAGGTGGCGTCCACGATGTAGTCCTCGAACTCGATTCCCGAATCCTTGTACTCCTCGGCAACTTCTCGGGCCACCTTCAAGAACAGGCCGTCTGAGTGCTTGAGTATGTTGGCCTTATGAACTGCGGTGACCGTCGTGCGACCGTTGGCAATCGCGTAGTCGAACGCGTACTTCACGATGCGACGGCTCCCGGTGACCGAGATCGGCTTGAGGGAGATGCCGGAGTCCGGGCGGATGACGCCAGCTCCCTTGTCGGCGGCGAACTTGATCAGCTCAAGAGCGGCGTCGCTACCCTCAGGGAACTCGATGCCGGCGTAGAGGTCTTCGGTGTTCTCTCGCACGATGACGAGATCGATGTCGTCGTAGCGCGCGCCGGAACCCGGGATTGAGAACGACGGTCGTAGGCACGCGTACAGGTCGAGTTCCTTGCGGATCGCGACGTTGACGCTGCGAAAGCCCGAGCCGATAGGCGTGGTGATAGGGCCCTTGATCGCGACCTTGTTGCGGCGCACGGATTCGAGGACGTTCTCGGGAAGCGGCGTACCATACTTCTCGATCACGTCGGCGCCTGCCTCGACGCGTTCCCACTCGATTCCGACGCCGGTCGCCTCGACGACGCGGCACATGGCGGTTGTGAGCTCGGGCCCGATGCCATCGCCCGGAATAAGGGTCACTGTGTGCTTGGCCATAAGTGCGGTTTCCTCCTGGATTGTTCGTGGACGGCGACTTCGA
>DATHUB010000341.1:0-11484 GCA_035462695.1 Coriobacteriia bacterium
AGACGTACTCGGCCACTGAGTGACCGCTCACGTTCACAATCACCGGGGTGTGCGCCGCATTCTCGGCGAGCCACACGAGGTCCTTGGCGCAGAAGGCCTCGACTCCGGGGTTCTGCAGGCCGATGGAGTTGAGCATCCCACTGGCGGTCTCGGCGATCCGTGGACTGGGGTTCCCTTCCCATGCTTGCGCCGAGACACCCTTAGTTACGACAGCTCCGAGCCGGTCCAGGTCTACGAAGTCGGCGAACTCGCGCCCAGAGGCGAATGTTCCCGACGCGGTCATGACCGGGCTGCATAGCTCGAGTGAACCCAGTCTCACGCCGAGCTCGACGCTAGTGTCGTGGGGGGATTTCTGACCCATCCCAGCACACCTCCTCCGCGTCGAAGACCGGCCCATCGACACAGGCCCTACGAAGTCCGTTGGTTGTGGTCACGACGCACGAGAGACAGGCTCCGATGCCGCACGCCATCAGCCGTTCCAGCGAGACCTGGCAGGGCACGTGGGCCTCAGATGCTTGGCGAGCAACAGCGCGCTGCATGACCTCGGGTCCACAGCAGTAGACGAGGTCGAACTTCTCCTCGGCCAGAAGTCGCGACGTCACGGCAGTCACGAATCCTTCGGTTCCCGCACTCCCGTCATCGGTCGCCACCTCCACACGCCGCGCGACGTCCGCGAAGAGCGCCCGCGCAACGAGACGCTCCGAGTTTGGGGCACCCTGGGCAACGACGACCGCCACGCCGCGCTCGGCGAGCTCCATCGCGAGCATGCCCAGCGGGGCTGCGCCAAGCCCGCCGGCGACCAGGAGCGCATGCGAGAGGCCGTCGGGCGTGTCCCAGCCGTGGCCGAGCGGACCGACGATGTCCATCGACTCGTCCCCGGGCCCTTTCTCCGCAAGCCGAAGAGTGCCTGCGCCAAGGACCTGATACAGGATCTCGAGATGCTCGCCCTGGGTGCGGTGCACCGAGAAAGGCCGCCGCAGAATGAGATCGCTGCCGGTATCGAGGCGCAGGTGCACGAACTGGCCGGGCCGGACAGCGGCCGCGCAGCGTGGTGCATGAAGCGAGATCAGTCCAACGCCTTGGGCTACGCGTTCGTTCGCCAGCACGCGCACGCGTTCCAGCTCGGGTGCCGAGCGTGGGCTCACGGAGTCATCTCCGGCATCGCACAAGGCTCCTCGGAGTCGAAGTCTTGGAGTGGACAGACGCCGAGGCGTCCCTCCTTCACGGCTTCGATGGCCTGGACGATAGCCGCTGCCGCGGGGAGCGTCGTGATGTTCGTGATGCCGTGGCGGATCGCAGCGGAGCGAATGTGATAGCCGTCGCTTCGGGTCTGCTGTCCGAACGGGGTGTTGATCACGAGCTGCACCTTGCCGTTCGCAATCTCATCGACAACGTTCGGGCGCCCCTCGTGCTTCTTGAGCACCTCGTTCACGGGGATTCCTGCCGCGCGCAGGGCCTTGGCCGTGCCGCGTGTGGACATGATGGAGAAGCCGAGCAGCTGGAGGTGCTTGGCAACGGATACGGCGTGCCTCTTGTCCCGATCGCACACCGAAACGAATGCGGTTCCGCTCGTGGGAAGCGAGTAGTCGATGGCGAGCTGGCTCTTCGCGTACGCCGCCGGGAAGTCACCCGCGATGCCCATGACTTCTCCGGTCGACTTCATCTCAGGTCCCAAGACCGAATCGGCGCCCGGGAACCGCCCGAAAGGCATGACCGCCTCTTTGACACAGAAGCGGCTCGGCTCACGGTCGTCGGCGGGGAGAGCCATCTCGGCGATCATCTCGCCGGCCATGACGCGCGCCGCGACTTTGGCGAGCGGTACGCCGGTCGCCTTGCTCACGAACGGTACGGTGCGGCTCGCCCGCGGATTGACCTCAAGGACGTAGACGTTCTGGTCCTTCACAGCGAACTGGATGTTCATGAGCCCGCGCACGCCAAGCCTCATCGCCAGGGCGCAGGTGTGACTGCGAATGCGCTCGATCGTCTCGGCGCCCAACGTGAACGGCGGAATGCAGCAGGCCGAGTCGCCGGAGTGGATCCCGGCCTCCTCGATGTGCTCCATCACGCCGCCGATGTAGACGTCGACACCGTCGCAGACCGCGTCCACGTCGACCTCGATCGCGCCTTCAAGGAACTTGTCGAGCAGCACGGGGTGCTCGGGAGAGACAGAGACAGCCTCGGCCATGTACTTTTCGAGGTAGTTCTCGGAGTAGGCGATGACCATGCCGCGACCACCGAGCACGTAGCTCGGGCGCACCAGGAGCGGATAGCCGATGCGCGCCGCGACCACCAGTGCCTCTTCGAAGCTGCGAGCGGTACCGGCCGCCGGGTAGGCGATGTCCAGCTCGTCGAGGATCGCCGAGAAGCGCTGACGGTCCTCGGCCAAGTCGATCGCCTCCGGGCTCGTGCCCATGATCGGCACGCCGGCAGCCTCGAGGGCCTTCGCAAGCTTAAGGGGCGTCTGCCCGCCGAAGGTGACCACGCACCCGACGGGACTCTCCACGTCGACGATGTCCATCACGTCTTCGAACGTGAGAGGCTCGAAGTAGAGACGGTCGCTCGTGTCGTAGTCCGTGGAGACCGTCTCCGGGTTGCAGTTCACCATGACGGTCTCGTAGCCCATGTCGGACAGCGCGTACGCCGCGTGAACGCAGCAGTAGTCGAACTCGATGCCCTGTCCGATGCGGTTCGGGCCTGCGCCGAGGATCATGACGCGCGGCTTCTCGGCCGGCGTGACCTCGTCCTCGTCCTCGTACGTCTTGTAGTAGTAGGGCGTGAACGCCGCGAACTCGGCCGCACAGGTGTCGACCGCCTTGAAGGTCGGACGCACCCCCACCGCCTTGCGCACGGCACGCACGCTGGCCTCGGTCGAGCCGGTCAGGTGCGCAATCTGTACGTCAGCCAGACCGTGACGCTTTGCCTCAAGCAGGTCTTCAGCTTCGAGCTGATCGAGTGTCTTGCCAACGAGCCCCTGCTCGACCCGTATCGCCCGCTCTATCCTGCCGAGGAACCACGGATCGATCCGCGTGATCGCGTGCAGGTCCTCGACGGTCCGCCCTCGACGGAATGCCTCGGCAATGTAGAAGATGCGCAGCTCGTTGGGGATCGCGAGGTGCTCGTCGAACTTGTGCTCCTCGAAGTGGTCCTTGCCGTCCGCGCCTAGACCGCCCCGTCCATTCTCGAGCGAACGCATCGCCTTGCCGAGCGCCTCTTCGAAGGTACGGCCGATGGCCATGACCTCACCGACGCTCTTCATGCGCGTGGTCAGCGTCTCGTCGGTCCCCCGGAACTTCTCGAACGCCCAACGCGGGACCTTGACCACCGTGTAGTCGATGGAAGGCTCGAAGCACGCGGGTGTCTCACGGGTGATGTCGTTGTCGATTTCATCGAGCCGGTAGCCTACGGCGAGCTTTGCGGCGAACTTCGCGATGGGGAAGCCCGTGGCTTTGGACGCAAGAGCCGAGGAGCGCGAGACGCGCGGGTTCATCTCGATGACGACCATGCGGCCGTCGACAGGATTGATCGCGAACTGGACGTTGCTGCCCCCGGTCTCTACGCCGATCTCGCGCAGAATCGCGATGGAGGCGTCGCGCATGGTCTGGTACTCGCGATCGCTGAGTGTCTGGGCAGGAGCGACGGTGATGGAGTCGCCGGTGTGGATGCCCATGGGGTCGAAGTTCTCGATGGAGCAGACGATGACGGCGTTGTCGGCCACATCGCGCATGACCTCCATCTCGTACTCTTTCCAGCCGATGATGCTCTCCTCGACGAGAACCTCGCCGATCGGCGAGAGAGCCACGCCGTGACTAATGATGTCGAGCAGCTCCTCGCGGTTGTACGCGATTCCGCCGCCCGCGCCACCCATGGTGAAGCTCGGCCGAACAACGAGCGGATAGCCGAGTTCCGCGACGAGTCGCTCCGCATCGTCGATCGAGTACGCGTATCCGCTCTTGGGAACCTCGAGGCCGATGTTCGCCATCGCCTCGGCGAACAGCTTGCGGTCCTCGCCTTTCTTGATCACCTCGGCACGAGCGCCGATGAGCTCGACGCCCCATTTCTCGAGCACGCCCGACTCGGCGAGTTCCATGGCGCAGTTCAGTCCGGTCTGACCGCCCAGTGTGGGCAGCAGGGCGTCGGGCCTCTCGGCGGCGATGATCTTCTCTACGAACTCGGGGGTTATGGGCTCGAGGTACGTGCGATGAGCGAGCCCCGGGTCGGTCATGATCGTTGCGGGGTTGCTGTTGACGAGCACGACGGTGTACCCGTCGTCCTTCAGGACTTTGCAGGCTTGGGCACCCGAGTAGTCGAACTCGCACGCCTGACCGATGATGATCGGCCCGGAGCCGATGACGAGGATCTTCTTGATGTCTTCGCGGCGGGGCAACAGATCTCCTTGTTGAGCTGGCCGGATGCTGTCTAGGGCTGGATCACTACGGGGCAGGGCGCTTCCTGCAACAGCTTCATCGAGACGCTGCCGAGAAGACCGCGTTCAAGCTGGGTCTGGCCACGGCGGCCGGTGATCACGCCGGTCGCGTCGATGTCGGTGAGGTAGTCGAGCACGGCGACGTCAACGGAGCCAGCCTCGCGGATCTCGGTGACGCAGTCGGCGTCGTGCTCGTCCGCAAGGGCTCGCAGGGCGCGCATCTGCGCCTCCGCGTCTCCGGGACTCTCTCCCTCGGCGAGCACGTGAAGAACGTGAAGCGTGCCGAGCGCTTGCGAGGGGCGCTCGAACGCCGAGAGCACCGCGCGCAATGACGAGCTCGAGAAGTCGGTGGGGATGACCAGGCGCTGTGCGAAGGACCGGCCCAGAGAACCGGCGTGCTCCTCGGAGCCCAGAAGGTCGTAGCGGACCGTCATCGTCCGCTGATCGCCCCTGAGCGCGATATCCTCGGACACCGAGCCCGAGAAGAGGTAGTCAACGAACGACTTGCCCTCAGTACCGCATAGGATGACGTCGACGTTCACCTGATTGGCGAGCGCCATGATCTCTCGATAGACCGAGCCGGTGGCGACCCGTACCTCGATATCCATGCCGCATCCCAGGTAGGGCTCGACCATCAGCCGAAGCCGGTCACGAGCGCGCTCGACCTCGGCCATGATGACCGGCGCTTCCTGACCGGAGCTGTCGACGACGTGCGCTACGAGCAACTGGTGGACGCCTTGCTCGAGCAGCCCGCAGGCATACGCGAGCACGCGCGCATCGCGCGGCTCCACTGCGACGGGCAGAAGCATCTTGCTAAGCGCCATCGGTCAACTCCCCTATTCCGGTATGCGGGTCGTGGAGTCGCCCGCGTGATCCCTCATCAGCCGGACGAACTCGCCGAACAAGTAACGCGAATCGTGGGGGCCTGGTGCGGCCTCGGGGTGGTACTGAACGGAGAAGGCGGGGATGTCGAGCATCCGCAGACCCTCCGTCGTCATATCGTTCAAGTTCACGTGCGTGAGCTGAACACGTCCGAAGCGCTCCGAGTCGACGATGGGTGCCACTCCAGAAGCTACCCAGCCCCCGAGGTCGCCCGCATCGATCCCCAAGCCGCCGCTCTGCTCGGCGTTAAGCGACCCGATGCTACCGAAATCCACGCAGAAACCGTGGTTCTGGCTCGTGATTTCGACTTGGCCCGTGAGTAGGTTCTTGACCGGCTGATTGCCACCACGGTGCCCGTACTTGAGCTTGTAGGTGGATGCGCCTGCCGCAAGCGAGAGCATCTGGTGCCCGAGGCAGATACCAAAGACGGGCCTCGTGCCGAGTAGATCGCGCAGAGTCCCGTAGAGGTACTCGACCGCCTCGGGGTCTCCGGGACCGTTCGCTAAGAAGACGCCGTCCGGATCGTACGCGAGCACTTCTTCCGCGCTCGTCGTGGGAGGCACGATCGTCACCTGGCAGCCGACCTCGGCGAGGCGGCGGAGGATGTTGTACTTGATGCCCGAGTCGAGCGCGACCACCCGAAACTCCGCTTGCGTCGGCAGGACACCGGTATCGACAGGAACGCCCGCGCCGGGAACTGCGTCCCCCCACGAGTAGGCGTCGGAAACCGCCACTTCCGCGACGAGGTCACGACCAACGAGCCCCGTGGAGGCCTGAGCTTTCGCGACAAGAGACTGCTCGTCGAGATCCACGGTGGATATCACCGAGCGCATCGCTCCCCGCTCGCGCAGGTGCCGAACGATCTTGCGGGTGTCGAGACCCTCTATGGCTACGACGCCGAGACGCTCGAGCATCGCTGGGAGAGACTCCTCGGAGCGCCAGTTGGAGGGCTCGCCGCACATCTCGCGCACTACGAATCCCTTGGCGAAGATGCCCCGCGACTCCATATCGGCGCCGTTGACGCCGTAGTTGCCGATGTGAGGCATCGTCATCGTCACGATCTGACCGGCGTAGCTCGGGTCGGTAAGGACCTCTTGGTAGCCGGCCATCGAGGTGTTGAAGCACAGTTCGCCGGAGGCTTCTCCGGTCGCGCCACACGAAAGCCCGCGAAACACGGTGCCATCTTCAAGTGCGAGTAGTGCTGCGGGACGCGTCACGCGTCGACCACCTTTCCGAATCTCAGTGCGAAGCGGCCCCCGACGAGGACCTCGGTTGCTTTGCCGAGTAGTGTAGCGCCGAGAAAGGCCGAGTTGGCCGACTTGCTCTCGAAGAAGGACGGAGTAATCTCCACCTTGGCCTCGGGGTCGATCACGGTGATGTCCGCCACTCCGCCGGTCTCGAGGCGCACCGGGTCAAGCCCCAGTACCTCGCGAGGTCCGTGCGCCATGACCCGTACGACATCGCTCCAGTTCAGCACTTCACGCGCCACGAGGTTGGTCAGAACCAGCGGGAGCGCTGTCTCGAGCCCCGTCGTGCCGAACGGCGCCAGCTCGAACTCAAGGGCCTTCTCGTGCGGCGCGTGCGGCGCGTGGTCGGTGGCGATGCAGTCGATGACGCCGTCGGCCAGTCCTGCCACCAGCGCCTCTCTGTCCTGAGCCGAACGCAGCGGCGGGTTCATCTTCAGATTGGTGTCGTACTGGCGCGTCAGCACCTCCTCGTCGAGGAAGAGGTGGTGAGGCGTCACTTCGCAGGTCACGGCCAGACCGCGCGCCTTTGCTGCGCGTACGAGCTCAAGCGTGCCCTCAGTCGAGATGTGCGCAAGATGGAGACGGCAGCCCGTGAGTTCGGCAAGCCGTATGTCGCGGGCAGCTTGGATCTCCTCGGCAGCCGTGGGCCAACCGGGCATCCCGAGACGAGTGGACACGGCTCCCTCGTTCACGACGCCCTTGCCGACCAACGCCTCGTCTTCGCAGTGGCTGATCACCGTGGTGTCGAACTGCCTGGCGTAGTCCATGACCAAGCGCATCATGCCGGCGTTCTGAACGCCGCGGCCGTCGTCGGAGAACCCGACGGCGCCCTCGGCGAGCATGTCGCCGAGTTCGGCGAGCGCCTCGCCTTTGCTTCCCACGGTGCAGGCACCGATCGGGTGGACTCTGACGACACTCTCCGCTGCGGCCCGCTCTATCAGGAATCGGACCTTGCTGCCGTTGTCGGTGATCGGTGAGGTGTTCGGCATCGGACAGACCGCGGTGAAGCCGCCGTGCGCGGCGGCACGCGTTCCGCTCGCGATGGTCTCCTTGTCCTCACGACCGGGTTCTCTCAAGTGGGTGTGGATGTCCACGAGCCCGGGAACGACGATCTTCTCGGCACATTCGACGATGGTTCCGTCTTCGATCGACAGATCCGTGCCGATCTCCTCGATGCGCCCGTCGCGGATGATGACGTCACAGACTTGGTCGAGACCGACCGCGGGATCGACGACCCGTCCGCCTCTCAGCAGGATCGACATCTTAAGCCTCACCTCCGAGAAGCAGGTACATGGCCGCCATACGAACGGCGACTCCGGCGTTCACTTGGTCGAGCACGAGAGAGCGATCGCTGTCTGCGACGCTTGCCGAGATCTCCACGCCGCGGTTCATCGGCCCTGGGTGCATCACTATCGCGCTGGGCTTCATCTTGGCGAGCCGCTCGTCGTTCATCCCGAACAGCCGTGCGTACTCTCGAACGCTCGGGAACGGCATGCCTTCGGCGCGCTCCATCTGGATGCGGAGCATGTAGGCGACGTCCAGCTCCGGCAGCACCTCGTCGAGCGAGTACGCCACTTCCGCCCCGAGCACGTCCGGGCGGGCCGGCAGCAGGGTCGGAGGAGCGATGATGATCGGCTTGGCGCCCACCATCCGCAGTGCGGGCACCAACGAGCCGGCAACGCGCGAGTGACAGATGTCGCCGACGACACCGACGGTCAGTCCCTCGAGCTTGCCGAGGCGCTCGCGCATCGTGAAGAGGTCGAGCAGCGCCTGAGTGGGGTGCTCGTGCATCCCGTCGCCGCCGTTGATGATGTGCGCGTCCATGTGGTCGGCGAGTATCTGGGGGGCTCCCGCGTACTTGTGGCGAATCACCACGAGGTCGCATGCCATCGCCGAGAGGGTCTCGGCGGTGTCGGCGAGCGACTCGCCCTTCACCGTTGCCGAGGTCGAGGCGCTGAAGTTGATTCCGTCCGCCGAGAGACGCTTGGCAGCGATCTCGAAGCTCGTGCGGGTCCGCGTGGACGGTTCCAGGAAGAGGTTCACGATAGTGCGTCCGCGCAAGGTCGGCAGCTTCTTGATCCGACGCTCGTTCACTTCCTTGAACGACTCCGCGGTGTCGAGAATCAGCCGGATCTCATCGGCGGTGAGGTCGCTCATCCCCATGATGTGCTGAGCTGAGAGCATCTACGCGTCCTCCCCTGTCCGCTCGAGAATCTCGGCGGCATCCCGTCCGTCGAGCGCGGCGAGACGCACCGTAACCCGCTCTCGGCTGGACGAGGGAACGTTCTTGCCCACGAAGTCCGCGCGTATGGGCAGCTCGCGGTGGCCTCGGTCGACCAGCACTGCAAGTTGGATGGAGCAGGGGCGCCCGTAGTCCATGAGGGCGTCCATCGCCGCGCGAATGGTGCGTCCGGTGAACAGAACGTCGTCCACGAGCACGACATCACGATCCTGAACATCGAACGGTATGTCGGTGCGATGCACCTCGGGGTTCAGGCGGATGGCGAGATCGTCTCGGTAGAAGCTGATGTCGAGCGTTCCCACCGGCACGCGCGTGCCTTCGATCTCGTCGATCTTGTCGGCGAGCATCTCGGCAAGAGCGGCACCGCGCGTCACGATCCCGACGAGAGCGAGATTGCCGGCCCCCTTGTTGGCTTCAAGGATCTCGTGAGCGATACGGGTGACGGCACGAGCGATCGCGTCACCGTCCATCACCGTGGCTTTCGTGCGGTACTCCAAGGCCTCGCACCTCCTGATAGAAAAACGCCTCGTTGCCGAGTTCGGCAAGAGGCGCGTCATCTGGGTGCGAGCACGCTGAACGTGCGGCAACGATATGAGGCTGCGGCCCTTGCCGGCCTCACGGGACCGGGCTTAAAGGTCTGACACAGGGTACCCGAAGCACGTGGACGGCACAAGGCGACATGCCGAGAAGATCGGACCCGGCTGCAGCGAACGCCGTGACCTGCCGACGTGCCGCTGACGCCGCTAGATCCGCGGTCGAGTCAGCAGCTCCTCGACGAACTCAGCAAGCGAATGGAGGAGCTCGACCTCACCAGTGTCGAAGCTCCCGGTGTCCGCCGCAAAGAGCGTGAGGCCGCCGAGCAGGGCTCCATCGGCGCCAAGACCCACCGTCGCCAAAGATCCGAAACCCTCTTCAACTGCGGCTGGGTGCCAGACGTTCGCAGGATCGCGCACGATGTCGTTGCTGACGGCTACCTCCCCTTGAGCGAACGGGACGGCGGAGGCGTCGGCGATTGCACGCTCGCGTATCATGCCGGCCGTCTCCGACGAGCGCGCACCCATTTCGACGGTTGCGACGTCAACGTATGACCCGCTTTGGCTGTCGAGCATCACACCCCAGGCCGATTGATAGCGTCCGGACTCTACGGCGGATTCAGCCAGCTGCTTGATGAGCTCGCTGCGACTCGTAGCGTGGACGGCTGCTCTGAATGCGGCGATGAGGAAACGGAGGCTGTGCACCTGCCGAGCGACGGAGGCATGCGCTTGTTGTGCTTCGGTGACATCCGCGATAGCAATCACCCAACCCGACGTAGGCTCGTCGGGGTCTGTCCGGGCCGCGCGAGCGAGAACCGAACGCGCCGCGCGAGTCCCGGTCGCCTCTATCTCGATGCCATCGGTCGCTCCCGTGCGCATGAGCTCGTTCAGAGCCGTCGCCCCTTTGCCGCTTTGCGCACAGCAGAGCTGCTCGATCCCGGTTCCCACCGCATGCTCCGCGGTGGTGCCAAGCATGAACTCGGCCGCAGCATTGAGGAAGGTAATGGTTCCATCGTCGGCGGTGAGCAGCACGCCCACGGGCACGGTCGCAACGACCTGCTCGAGCATGCGCTCAACGGCACCGGCCAGCCGGCTCTCCGCGGCCGCCGCGCTACTCAGGCGCTCGACCAGGATGTAGATCACGATCCCGGTGACGATCACGAACAAGAACCCTTTGATGGACTGCACGTCGGAGACGATGGCCGCAGGTGTCAGCAAGGAAACCAGGAAGTCGGAGACGAGAATCCATGCGAGCGCGATGACGGCATAGATGCCCGCAGTCCGAATCGCTATCCGCCGAGCTTCCGTCACGTCTCTCGCCCCCCTTGGCCCCCGCAGTCCCCAACGTCCCCAACGTCCACAAGACCTTACGGCACCGGACCCGCATCGAGAAGAGCATAGACCTCGTCGCCGGCCGGGGTGCGGCCCATCGACAGGTCCTTGATTGAGGCGAGCCGCGAGGCAAGGTCCTCCGGCGGCGGGTCGATGAACCGGAGATACTCACCGGTCACCGGATGCTCGAGTTCCAGCCGATAGGCGTGCAGGAACTGCCGTTCCAGTCCGAGGTCGGCCTTTAGCTTCCCCGGTCCATAGATCGGGTCCCCTACGCATGGATGCTTGATGTACGCCATGTGCACGCGGATCTGGTGCGTGCGTCCCGTGTAGAGCTTGCATTCGAGCAGGGTGAAGCCGTCGTCATACCGGCCCGCCTCGAAGCGCTCCAGGACTCGGAACGTGGTCACGGACTGTTTGGCATCGACTCTGTCCGAGACACCCATCCTCATGCGATCGCGCTGTTCCCGCGCGAGTGGCGCATCGATCAGGCCGGTGTCGGGGGCTATCCATCCGTGAACGAGGGTGATATAGCGCCGATCGATGGAGCGGACCTTTATGGCTTCCTGGAGTGCCACCTGCGCGTGGTCGCTCTTCGCTACCATCATGAGTCCGCTCGTGTCTTTGTCGAGCCGATGGACGATGCCGGGCCGGTCTTCCCCCTGCGCCATCCCGAGATCCTCTGAGTGCGCGAGCAGAGCATGGACGAGCGTCCCGGACCAGTGCCCTTGCGCCGGGTGCACCACAAGGCCCGGGGGCTTCGAGAGCACGATCATGTCTTTGTCTTCAAAGCGGATATCCAGCGGAATGTGCTCGGGAATCAGA
>DATHUB010000342.1:0-5046 GCA_035462695.1 Coriobacteriia bacterium
CAAAGAAAGCCGCCCACTGGGGCGGCTTTCTTTGTCTTCCCCGGCTGCGGGACTCGCGGCGGAACCTCGCCCTACCTCGCGGCGCGCGTGGGGGCTTCTGAGCGGGTGAAACGTAGGAACTTGCGGCTAAGATGGGGAGCGAACGAAAGGGGAGACTCCTAGTCAGAGCGCGAGGAGGGGGCAGATGAGTAGTCTCGGCGAGATCCTGCACGGCGGGGCGGTCGACGGCGAGGAGATCGCGCGGGTGCGCGAAGTCGTCATGTTCGAGCAACCCGGTCTCCAAGCGCGGCTGGTGCGGTTCGGAGCGCTGCTCGTGATGGCCTCCGCTATCGCGACGTTCGGGCTCTACGCGGACTCGGTCGCCACGGTGATCGGCGCGATGATCGTGGCGCCGCTCATGCTGCCGATCATGGGCCTCGCGTTCGGCATCAGCATCGGCGATGGTCGCGCCATCTGGAGTTCGATAGCCGTCGCTATCGGCGGTATAGTGACCGCCATCTTGGTCGGCTACCTCATCTCGTTCCTGATGCCGAGCGCCTTCGATCCCACGACCAACTCTCAGATCATGTCGAGAACCTCGCCGCGCCTGGTCGACCTGCTCGCCGCACTCGCCACCGGTCTCGCAGGGGCGTTCGCCATCGGGCGCAAGGACGTCTCCGACACCCTTCCGGGCGTGGCGATCGCGATTTCGCTCGTCCCTCCGCTCGCGAACGTCGGTATTCTGCTGGGATCGGAAAGGCCAGACCTCGCTGCCGGAAGCATGCTGCTCTTCCTCACGAACTACTTCGCGATCCTTCTCACCGGCTCGTTCGTCTTCGGCCTGATGGGGTTTTCGAAGGCAGCGCTGCAAGGCAGGTCACCCCGCATCAAAAGAGGAGCCATCGCGCTCGTCGTCGTCATGATCCTCATCGTCGCTGTGCCGCTCGGCTACTCCAGCCTGCAGGTCTTTGAGAGTCACACCGCCGAACAGCGCGCGGCCGACGCGACCTCCGCATGGTTGGCGGACACCGGCTACCGTCTCGTCTCGGCGAAAGCCCAGGACGATCGCGTTGACGTGGTCGTCGCGGGTTCGGGAGAGCTGCCTGCGAGCGACATTCTCGCGTCGAGCCTTAAGGGGTCGCTGTACGGCCTAGCGGTTCACGTCGAGGCGCTGCCGTCGACCGCAATCGACTTCAGGACCGACTGACGGCGGCGGGACCCGTCGGCAACTCGGCGCCGCTAGTTGCCGGGCGCGCCGTCGCTCGGCTCGTGGCAGTCCTCGCAGGTCTCGAGTGCGAAATCGCGGTGGTTCTCGGGGAGCGAGCGCCGCTGGCCGATCTGATGACAGTACGTGCAGTCCTCGAAGAGGCCGCCCGTCTCATGCGGGATCGGGGCGGCGTAGCTTCGGGCCAGGCCAGCTGGCGCAGGCTCCACGTCGAAGTGCTCGGCGTCGACGGGGTGGCAGAGCAGGCACTCGTCGGTCTCGTAGCGCAGGTGGCTCACGGGGACGCCGCTGTCGCGGCCGGGATCTCCGTGGCAGAGCGGGCACCGCACGTCGCCCATCGCGATGGAGTGCGGAACGAGCACCGGCACGGCCAGCCGATGGCATGAGGCGCAGCTGTCTCGATCGTAGTTGCGATGAGTGACCGGGATTGTGCCCTTCTCGACGGTGTGGCACTCAGGGCACTCGGCAGTACGCCTCGAAGGCGGGTGCGGGTTGTCCGCGGCGAAGGCCTTGAGGTTCTGTTGGGGCGTTGCCGTCGCCAGTGCCCACGTGAACATGCCCGCGGCGAGCGCAAACAGAGCGACGATGGTGACCACCACGGCTGACACGATGCGATGATTCATGTCGCCCCCTACACCATGTCGAAGCGCTCGGTGTGGATGCGGTCGGCCGGCACGCCTATCTCAGGCAGGACCTCTTCCATCGCATCCATCAGTGGCCCCGGGCCGCATATGAAGTACTGGAAGCGCCGATAGAGCGCCGGAGGCAGGTAGCGGGTCAGGATGTCGGCGCTGATGAAGCCTCGCTCACCTGACCAGTCGTCTTCCGCACGCACGAGCACGGTCACAAGCGTGAGGTTGTCCATGCGCTCGGCCATCGCGGCGAGCTCCTCGCGAAACGTCAGGTCGCTCAGGTCGTTCGCGCCGTGGAAAAGGAAGACCGGCCGCACGTCGCCACGCGTCTCGAGCGCCTGCAGCATCGAGTAGAGGGGGGTGACGCCCACTCCGCCTCCGATGAGTACGTAGCCCGCGCCCTCCTCACGGTCGATGGTGAAGACGCCGTGCGGTCCGTCGATCCACGCGCGGGTGCCGGGCTTGACGCGGGGCACGATCTCGCTCGACCAGTCGCCGAGCTGCTTGATGGTGAAGGCGACCGCGCCGTCCTCGTTCGGGATGTCACCGTTGGAGGAGAAGGAGATAGGGTGCTGGTTGCCGCTGAGAGGCGAGTGCCCGAACCCGATCCACCCGAACTGGCCGGGCTCGAAGCGAAAGCCATCGTGACCGACCGGCCGAAGTACCAGCGTGTGAGCCTGCCCGTGCTCGGCGCGGTTCTCGGTGACCTCCCACGGGCGGTTCATCTGGGAAAGCGGTCTGACCAAGCGGTATCGCAAGAACATGCCGACAAAAGAGACGAGGTAGATGATCCAGACCGCCCGCATGACCGGAAGCGCAGCGAAGCGGCCGATGCCCAGGACATGAAGGGCTGCGAAGCCGATGAGTGCCAGCGACAGGGCCGAATGCGTGGTATGCCACACCTCGTAGGACAGACGGAGTTGGCGCCGGAAGACGGAGAGCCCCACGACCAGTGCGGCGCCGACGAACGCGACAAGCCCCGCGATCACCGGCCAGGGAGTCGTCGAGGCCGGCACGAGCAGCCCCATCGTGTACGCGCGGTCCGCGAGCAAGAGCGCGGGGTGCGCGGTGGCGAAGGCCATGGACGCGATGCCGACTTGGCGGTGGAACTGAAGCAGCGAGTCGAGCCCGAAGGCGCCGGCGACACCGCCGAAACGCGAGACTAGCGCGAGCTCGGTGGCCATGAGCGCCAAGGCGATGTAGCCGCACGCTGCAGCGAGACTGATGAGCGGACCCGCCGCCTGCGCAGGGTCGAAGAAGACGGCGCCCACGACAAGCGGGAACAGGATGATCGCCAGGTACAGGCCGAACCACAGCACGCCCCGTACGATCAGTCGCATGCGGCTACCTCTCGGCGAGCGGAATGTAGTCCTGTGGCGGCGACACGCTCTTGTAGGCGGGGCGCATGATCTTGCCGCCGTCCCAGAGCTCCTCGATCCGGTGCGCGCTCCAACCGACGATGCGCGAGATGGCGAACAGGGGCGTGTACAGCTCGGCGGGGATGTCGAGCATCCGGTAGACGAAGCCGGAGTAGAAGTCGATGTTGGCGCTCACGCCCTTGTAGACCCGGCGCTTCGCCGTGATGACGAGAGGCGCGATGCGCTCCACGCGGGCGTGCAGGGCGAACTCCTCGGAGAAGCCCTTCTCCTCGGCGAGCCGTTCGGCGTAGCGACGAAGGATGATCGCCCGCGGATCGGAGACGGAGTAGACGGGGTGTCCCATGCCGTAGACGAGGCCGGCCTTGTCGAACGCCTGCCGGTCGAGCAAGCGGTGCAGGTAGTTCGCGATCTGCTCGTCGTCCTCCCAGTCGGTGAGGGTCGACCTAAGGTCGTCGAACATCCCGACTACCTTGAGGTTCGCGCCGCCGTGCCGAGGGCCCTTGAGCGAGCCGAGTGAGGCGGCGACCGACGAGTACGTGTCCGTGCCGGTCGACGATACGACGTGCGTCGTGAACGACGAGTTGTTGCCGCCGCCGTGCTCGGCATGCAGCACGAGAGTCATGTCGAGTACGAGTGCCTCGAGCTCGGTGAACTTGCTGTCGGGGCGCAGCATGTGCAGGAAGTTCTCGGCGGTCGAGTAGTGCGGCTCCGGCCGGTGGATGACGAGGCTCTTGCCGTGGAACTCGTCGAGGTATGCCTGGTAGGCGTAGACGGCGAGCATCGGGAACTTCGCGATGAGGTGCAGGCTTTGGCGAAGCACGTTGCGGGTGCTCGTGTCCTCGGTCTGCGAATCAAGCACGTAGAGGCCGAGTACCCCGCGCATGAGGGTGTTCATGATGTCGCGGCTGGGCATGCGAAGGATTCCGTCGTAGATGAACCCGCGGGGCAGCTTGCGCATGTCTGCGAGGTAGTCGGAGAACTCGTCGAGCTCGGACTTGTTGGGGAGTCTGCCGAAGAGGAGCAGGTAAGCGGTCTCTTCGAATCCGGCCTGTCCCTCGGCCACGAAGCCGTTCACCAGGTCGGTGATCTCGATGCCGCGATAGAGCAGCTGCCCGGGAGCGGGAACGAGCTGGTCGCCGTCGAGCGTCGTTCCCACGACGTCGCCGATGCGCGTGAGTCCCGCTACAACGCCCTTCCCGTTCTGATCGCGCAGGCCGCGCTTGACGTCGTACTCGACGTAGAGCGACGGATCGACGGGGGACATCTGATCGGTGATGTGCGTCCATGCGTCAAGGACTGCGTCTCGGCCTCTTGGGACCGCAAGCGGAGCTGTTTTGGCCTGGTCCTGCGCCATAGGGGTGCCTTCCGTCTGCAATGCGCGGCGTTGAGAGTCGCAGGCCGACGCGGTTGCGTTGAACATATAGGTTACCTGAATGGGCGCTCCCAGGTGAATCGTGACATCTTCGCATGCGCTCGCCGAGGGCCCCGCAATGGCGCCGCTACTTCGGCGTGTACTTGACGAGTACGGCTACCTCCTTGGGTCCCTTTGTCGCCTGCGCGAAGACCAGACCGACTCCGCTGCGGTAGTACTTGCGCTCGACGATGGCTGGCTCGAGCGGTGAGCGTTCCTCCGTGACGAGCAGGTCCGAAAACGTGCCGAAGGGCACCTTCGTTGTGCCGTCCAGCGATACCACCCGGGCCTGGTCCTCGGCCTGACCTTCGTAGAACTCCTGCCAGTACCAAGGGCCTGGCGCGGGATCGGCCTGCATGACGACACCCGCTTGCGCGCCGTCCACGCCCGCCTCCCACGACCCTTCCGTGGACACGACCT
>DATHUB010000343.1:0-1681 GCA_035462695.1 Coriobacteriia bacterium
TCTCGGTGACCAGCTTCTTCTTCCTCTTCGACGCGGAGGGCAACATCGCGGCCCTGCAGCGGAACACCTGCCTGCTGCAACTCGGCGCCGACCGTGCCACCTATACCGGCACGGAAGTGATGGAGCGCGCCTACTGCAGCGGTGCGTCCGTCTTTGGCTGTCCAAACCCGGTCGACCCCGACACGGTGTGGACGCCGGATCCCGACATGCCCCCAGGCGGCTACCCGGTCACGGCCTACCGGATCAAGGCCGTTCCCTACGAGCAGTAGTCACGGGTGACGGTGGAGGAGTGGCAGGGAAGGGGCCAGCGCGACCACGGGCGGCGCTGGCCCGACTTCGCCGCGCCAGATCGCAGCCTTCGCAAGAAGCGCCAGCCGCGGGGACGTGCCCCGTCGTTCCGCCTACACGCCGTGTGGGTCAGGCTACGGCAGCGCCGGGGCGACGTGCAGGCTCGGCGCGGCTACTACGCGGACTGAGCCAAGCGAACACGTAGTGCGGTGTTTGAGGTTCGCTTCAGAGGCTTCAGTAGGGGCAGGCCGCGCCGGCGTCAGGGTCGCAATCCGGTCACCCCGATGCCGATCGCACATCGCGAAGCCGCCCGGCGGGACAGGATCAAAGAGGTGCTGAGCGCCTTGCCGAGACGCACGGAGAAGGCATGAAACTCGCCGCGACGATCCTGTGTGGAGTCACCAGCGTTGCTTCGTTGAGCGCAGTCAGTCGTGCAGCACGATGCTCAGGAGTGAGTCGTTGATCCTGAGGCCGCCGTTATACTCGATATAGCCGAGCTTCTTGAACTTGTTCATGAAGAAGTTCACGCGAGAGCGGGTCGTACCGACCATTTCCGCGAGCGTCTCTTGCGAGATCTTTGGCAGCACGCGATGATGGGCGTCCGGCTTGCCGTATCGGGCAAGCAGGAGCAGGACGCGGGCCAGTCGTTTTTCGCTGGAATTGAACAGCTGATCCACGAGATCGGCTTCGACACGGATGTTTCGCGCGAGGACGTAGGTGATGAACCGATCCGAGAGCGCGTGTTCTTCGTGAAGCACCCGGATCATCTGCTCCTTCTGGACGACGAGGAGGGCACTCGGGCTCGTGGCAATGGCCGTTGCCAAACGGAGCGGCTGTCCCGCCAAGGCCGCCTCGCCGAAAAAGGCGTGGGGGCCCAACATCCCTACAATCGCTTCCTTACCGGTGTGAGAGAGGACCCGGAGCTCCACGTCTCCGCTCTGAATGTAGAAGACCCTGTCGCAGGGTTCGCCCTGCGAGTAGATGACCTCTCCGATTCGGTACTCAACGACCTTCCCTGCTATACCACCCGAATCGAGAAACGCCTCGACGTCGAACGGTGGGGGTCTCGGGGGTTTCACCGGCTCCTTGTTCTTGTCCATAAAACCTCCTCGGCGGGATTTCCGTGTTGGCAGAGCTAGCTCAGGAGAATGCTACACCCGCGAGTGCCCCCGGCATCGAGATTCCTGTTGCGCCAAGGTCACGGTTATGCTGTCAGGGGTGCACGGTTTTCCGGACCGGGCCGTCCACGCCTCCGCAGTATCGCCGCCACCGCTCATTTGGGATCAAGATGCGAGAGGTCTCGGACCGTCGGGGCTTTTCGCCCGCGAGAGAAGCGTGACGTTTCCGCGCCTGGGCAGTTCTGCGCAAGCCCATGCATACCCGGCGCATGCTG
>DATHUB010000344.1:0-9913 GCA_035462695.1 Coriobacteriia bacterium
GCCGCCCTGCTGGCCGTCTATCGCTACCAGACCGACGACTTCGGTGGCCAGGCGGCCCTAGAGGAGGTCGAGGTCGACTTCCCCAAGGAGAACTTCGCCTCGCTCTCAGGCCGGATCACGCTCAACGGGGGTTCGTACCAAGCGGCCATCTCCGCCCCGCTGACGTTCCTGTCGGGGCAGATCGTGATCGCACAGGGGGGCGCCAAACTCTCCGTTGAAGGCTTCTCGGTAGGCGGCGAACGGCGGACGGCAGCTCTCACTACGCTCAGCGCGTATCTCAACTCGATGCTTGCGGCCGCGCCGGGGCTCGAAGTCGAGGAAGCCGAGGTGATCGAGGGCGGCGTGCGCGTGCGCGGTACCGCGCCCGACCGCCTTGAGCACCCCGATCCGATCCCATCGTCCGGCTCGGGAGCTATCGCACTCGACGACTACCGCGTCTGACCGAGCTGCTCCATCACCCATGCGAGGTTCTCGCCGAGACGCCGCATCGTCGACATCCCCTCGGCGTCTCCAGCGACATCGCCCTTGTCGCGCCCGATTCCGATGTTCCAGTAGCTCGAGCCGACCGTGATCATCTCGCTGATGGTGAAGAAGTGGTTGATGGAGTCGAAGGCGTGCATGCCGCCCGCGCGTCGAACGGACACGACCGCGGCTGCGGGCTTGCGAGCCAGAAGTCCAGGCTGAGAACGCGCGACGTAGCCCGTGCGGTCGATGATCGCCTTCATCTCCGACGAGATGTCGGCGAAGTACGTCGGGCTACCGAGGAGTATCGCGTCGGCCGAGAAGATCTTCGCCATCACCTCGTTGCCGAAGTCGCTTCGACCGTGGCACTGTCCGTCGTTGATCTCCCTGCACCGGCCGCAGGCGGTACATCCACGGATGTCCTTGCCGGCGACCTCGACGAGTTCACACTCATGGCCGGCCCCACGTAGCGGTTCCAGGACGGTCTCGAGCAACAGGGCGGTATTTCCACCGCGACGTGCGGAACCAGAGACGGCGACGACCTTCATGGGCTGTGCTCCTTTGAGTGCGACTTCAGACGAGGAACAGTCTAAGCCACGAAGTTCTCGGGAGTGGGTTCCGAGAACTCCTCGACCACGGAGCGCCAGAAGATTCGGTCGGCGAAGAACAGCGCCGCACCGATGCCGAGGTAGATCGCGCCCATGATGCCGGCGCCGATGACACCCGGCTGAACGATGAGGTTTCGCAGGGTGATGCCGCCGCCCATCATGATCGCGAGCAGCAGCCAAGAGCGCCACGAGAAGAAGCCGAAGTAGCAGGAGCGGCCTCGGCGGCGAATCCGCGCGACGGCCTCCTTAGCGATCCTGTCGAGCAGGTAGCGGGACTTGAGGACTCCGATGGCGAGAGCCGCGGCGAGTGCCCAGGCGTGCCAGTAGCGGCCTTGGACGTAGCTGATTCCCCGGACGGTCAGAATCGTCGAGCCGATCAGCCACATCATGGCTGCCGAGACGAGCTGGATACGAGTACCGGCAAGAGGCGTGAACCGGTTGCGGCGGGGAGTCTCTGCTGGAGCGATCGTGGTGTCAGTCATGAGCGGGACAATAGCAGGTAGCGTGCCGAATCCCTATCACCCGCGGCTCGGCCGCTCGGTCACGTAGGCTACTGCGACGGCCGGGCCTACGTGCACCCCGATCACGGGGCTGACAGGCACGACGCGCACCGGGCGCCCAGCAATCGGCTGGACGTACTCGGCGGCGAACTTCTCGGCAGGCCCTCGCTCGCCGATGTAGTGCACGACCACGTCGCGCAGCCCGTACGCGTTCACATCATCCGCGAACTTGGCGGCGATGGCGGCCAGCGCCCGCTGTCGGGTGCGGACGCGCGCGAAGACGTCGGTCTCCCCTTCGTTCACGGTGAGGATCGGCTTGATCTGGAGCAGTCCGCCGAGCAGAGCCGAGGCGGTGCCGATGCGTCCTCCTCGGCGCAGATACTCGAGCGTCTCCGGAGTGAACAGGTAGCGCGTGCGCTGCATCGTCTCCGTCGCCACTGCGATGCAGTTCTCGATCGACTCCCCCGCCTGAGCAGCCCGCGCAGCCGCCTCGGCAACGAAGCCCTCCTCCATCGAGTTGGTTCGGCTGTCCAAGATCTCGATCCGCCCAGCAGGCAACTGCTCGCGAACCATGTCTGCTGCCATTCTGGCCGTCTCGACTGTGCCGCTCATCTTCTCGGACATGAATATGCCGAGCGCGTCGCTCCCTCGCTCGATCGCCGAGCGAAACGCGTTCACGAGCGCCTCGACGGACGGCTGCGAAGACGTCGGCAGGTGAGTCAGGTCGGCGAGGCGCCGGTAGAAGGCGTCGGGATCGAGGTCGAGATCGGCGAGGTTCTGGTCGCCGTCGTGCACGTAGAGCGAAACGCGCTCGATGCCGAGCGATTCGACGTCCTCGGCCGGCAGGGAAGCGACGGAATCGGTAATGACCTGGACGGGCATGGAGCCTCCCGAAGGGAGTGGGCAACTGGACTCAAGACTACACGACCTCCGGCACGGGAACATGTTACGCAGGGCACTGGCAGTTGCTGACTATCAGTACTAGGGTATGCAATATCACGCCACTTCTATGCAACTCGACGAAGGGGACGACATGTCGAACTCGCAGGGCACGTCCGTGCGCAAGCGCGTAATCGTCATGGGAGCCGCGGGACGTGACTTCCACAACTTCCTGGTTGCACTACGTGACGACCCGACCCTCGAGGTCGTAGCTTTCACCGCCACACAGATCCCGGGCATCGACGATCGCACGTTCCCGGCGGCGGTCGCAGGGAAGGGCTATCCCGACGGCGTTCCCATCCGTCCCGAGAGCGAACTGCCGCGTCTCATCGAAGAGCTCCAAGCCGACGAGGTCGTCTTTGCCTACTCGGACATCAGCCACGTGCAGCTGATGCATAAGGCATCGCTCGTTCTGTCCTGCGGGGCCGACTTCCGGCTGATGGGACCTGCCCACACGATGGTCAAGTCGACGAAGCCGATCATCAGCGTGTGTGCGGTGAGAACCGGTGTCGGCAAGTCGGGCATCTCTCGGCGGATCTTCGAGCGTCTGAGCAGCCACGGGCTCAAGGTCGTCGACGTGCGGCACCCCATGCCTTACCGAGACCTCACCGCGATGCGAGTCGAGCGGTATGCGAGCATCGAGGACCTCGATCGGCTCGGCGTGACGGTCGAGGAACGCGAGGAGTACGAGCCCCTGGTAGAGCTCGGCGGCATCGTCATGGCCGGCGTGGACTACGAGGCCATCTTGCGCGAGGCCGAGAAGGAAGCCGACGTTGTGGTCTGGGACGGGGGCAACAACGACTGGCCCTTCTACCAGAGCGACTTGGAGATCGTTGCACTGGACCCCCATCGAGTCGGTCATGAGCGCAGCTACTACCCGGGTGAGGTCAACTTCCTGCGGGCTGACGTCCTTGTCATCAACAAGGTGGACTCGGCGGACCCCGACAAGGTCGAAGAACTCGTTGACGCAGCCAAAGCGTACAACCCTGACGCTCGCCTGCTCCGCACCTCTTTCGACATCAAGCCCGACAACGACGAGCCGATCCACGGGAAAATGGTGCTCGCAGTCGAGGACGGCCCGACGGTCACCCACGGCGGCATGCCCTACGGCGCGGCCGCCCTGTTCGCCGAGAAGGCCGGCGCGGCAGGGCTCGTCGATCCAACGCCGTACGCGGTTGGATCGCTCCGAACCACCTTCAACGCGTACCCGCACATGACCAAGGTCCTTCCGGCGATGGGCTACTCGGCCGAGCAGTTGGCCGACCTCGAGGCGACGATCAACGCGACGCCGTGCGACGTCGTCGTGATCGGCACGCCGATCGACTTGGGAAGACTCATCAACATCGACAAGCCGGCCGTCCGCGTGCGCTACGAGATCAAGGACGACGGCGTGCCCACGCTCGACGACGTGGTCGACGGCTTCCTCAAGGCCCACGGACTGATTCACTAAGAGAGGTTTTTCGGTGACCGCGACCGACACCATCGTGATAGCGCTTGGCGGCAATGCGATCGCCCGCGCGGGCGATGACGGGACGATCGACGCGCAGTACCGCCGCGCACAGGAGGCCATGAGCAGCGTTGCCGGCCTCCTGTGCGCCGGAGCGCACGTGGTGCTCACGCACGGCAACGGCCCGGTCGTCGGCAACATCGTCCTGCGCGGCGAACTCGCCAGCGGGCAGGTGCCCCCGATGCCGCTCTTCATCGCTGGGGCGGACTCCGAGGGCGGCATCGGACTCATGCTGCAGCAGACGCTCGGCAACGAGATGCGAAAGCGGGGCTCGTCACGCGTAGTCGCGTCGATCATCACTCAGGTCGTTGTCGATGCCGAGGACCCGGCGTTCAAGAGGCCGACGAAGCCCATCGGCAGCTTCTACTCGGCCGATGATGCGCGCCGGTTCGAGAAGCAGCGCAGTTGGACGATGGCCGAGCAGCACGACGGCCGCTGGCGCCGGGTGGTGGCCTCGCCGCGCCCCCAGCGTGTGGTAGAGGTTGCCGCGGTCAGGGCCGCTCTCGATGCGGGCGTCGTCCCCATCGCCTGCGGAGGCGGAGGGGTGCCGGTCACCGAGCGTCCCGACGGCATGCTCGAGGGCGTCGACGCCGTCATCGACAAGGACTGGACGAGTGCGCTTCTCGCCGAGCAAATCGGCGCCGACATGCTCGTGATCCTTATGGAGGTCGAGGGGCTGTATCTCGACTGGGGCACCCCTAGCGCCCGCCTCGTGGACAAGATCAGCGCGGCCGACGCAACGTCTCTGCTGAAGGACGGCACGCTGTCGGAGGGCTCGATCGCGCCAAAGGTCGCAGCTGCGGCGCACTTCGCGTCGGCGAGCGGAAAGCGCGCACTGCTGTGCCGGACCGAGGACCTCGGCGATGCAGTTGAGGGTCGTGCCGGAACGAGCATCGTGCCGTAGGGCGAGCGCTGCGCTCGGCTACCGTCTCGATGCGGCCTCGCCTCATCGCGGAGGTGTGACCGTTCTCACAGAAGCTGTGCACTACTTCGCGCCCGCCTCTCCCTATGCCCGGCTGGTCTGCCGATGATTCATTCACGACCAACTCGCCGGCGCGGAGGATCAGCTTGCTCACTGCAACAGGTAGCCTCGCGCAGATCCGACCACACTACTCCGGGCCCGAGCGCGATCTCTTCCGCATCCTGCTCAACGCAACTTCGCTTACCGAGGCGAACCTCGCCCTCCAAGTCCTCCGCGACGTCGTGCCGGAGAAGGTGCTTGTGAACGCGTGCAACCTGCGAGAGGTTCTGCGCGCGCTGCCGTCCTCCCCGTTCTCCATGCGCGTTGACGAGGAGACACTCGCCCGCGCGCTCGGCCTCGACCGGCGCATCGCTGCGATGGACAAGCAGTTGAACGACGGTATCGAACTCGCGATCACGACGGCGGGGAGCCTGGTGCTCGACGTCATCGTGCGCTTCGACGAGCAGAAGCTCTTCTGGAACCCTGTTCCGATCACCGACGACTTCGTGAACAGCGAGGTCGTCGATCTGTGCATCGACAGCGACTACCTGCTCAACGCCATCATCGAGATGGCCCAAGCGATGGGGGTCGTCTTCAACCCGAAGTTCTATCTGTCCCTGGACGACTGGCATCTCGACAACGCGGCCGACGTCTTCGACGGACTGGACGACCTCTTCTAGGTTTGAGACTCCCGCCCGCTACCGCAAGGCGTCAGTGGCACGCGCGATATGACAGCCCGCGGCGACCATCTCCTGCAGCGCCCTCTCGCTGTCCCCCGGCTCGAGTTCAACCCCGCGAACCCCGTCCGCCACCACAACCACGCGCAGGCCGACCGAGCGCGCGTCGAGTGCCGTCCAGCGAACGCAGTAGTCGGTGGCCAGCCCTACGATCCAAACCTCCTCCACGCCCCTTTCGCCGAGCATGTCGACGAGGCCCGTGTCCCTGCCGTGGTTGTTGTCGAAGAAGGCGGAGTACGAATCGATCGAGGGATCCGTCCCTTTGCAGACGACTGCGTCGATGTTGGAGACATCCAGTCCGGAGTGAAATGAGGCGCCTGGCATATTCTGGATGCAATGGTCCGGCCAGAGCACCTGAGGAATGCCCGCCAAGGTGATCACGTCACCGGGCTCGTGTCCCGGGTGATTACTCGCGAACGAGCCGTGGTTCGCCGGATGCCAGTCCTGCGAAGCGATAACCAGTTCGAAGCGAGGCGCTACCGCGTTGGCTACCGCAACCACCTCGTCTCCCGCACGCACGGGAAGATTCCCGAACGGCATGAAGTCGTTCTGAATGTCGACGAGCAGCAATGCGCGCACGTTCTATTCCTTCCGTAGCGGCGAGCGACGAGCGACCGCCTCTGCCTCGGCAACAGCCTCCGCACTCGGGGCCGTCTCATGGGGTTCGATCCCTCGGGAGCGCAGGACCAGTGCGATACGCAGATCGTTCAGGCAGCGCTCGAGCCCGACGGGGTAGATGTGGGGGTTCAGGAATCTCGTCAGCGATGGATCCAGCTCGACGAGCTCTCTTTGAGCTCTGGCTCGGATATCCTCCAGTGGCGGCAGCCCGTAAACGAGCGCGCCACCGCGAAAGACGGGCACGAGCAGCTCCTCGGCGCTATGCGACTCCGTGAACGTCTTGCGATGGGTCGCGTCGACCGGGTCGACCATCGTGGCCTCATGCGGAGGCGCATGCGAGAGGTCGTAGATCATGTCACCTGCGAGACTTCCGTCGGGGCGTCGATAGCGTCGAACGCCTTGAACCCCCGGGGCGGTCGCCTTCGCGGTCTGCTCGGTCACTTTCACACGCGGGATCCACTCTCCCCCTGCATGGCGAATCGCTGAGAGCTTGTAAACACCACCCAAGGCGGGGTTGTCCCATCCGGTGACAAGCTTCGTGCCCACCCCCCAGATGTCGATCGCCGCCCCTTGGTCTTTGAGGGAGTCGATGACGTACTCGTCCAGCTCGTTGCTCGCGACGACGCGAGTCTCGGTGAAACCCGCCTGGTCGAGGATAGCCCTCACCCGAACGGACAGCCACGCAAGGTCGCCGGAGTCGATTCGCACACCAGCGAGCACGTGTCCTCGTTCGCGGAGGCGTTCTCCCACCTTGACCGCCCGCCGAACCCCCTCGAGCGTGTCATACGTGTCAACGAGCAGCGTGACATTGTTCGGAAGCGCGTCGGCGTAGGCCGAGAAGGCGTCGAGTTCGTCATCGAACGCCATCACCCACGAGTGCGCATGGGTGCCGGCGACGGGAATGCCGAACTGCTGACCCGCTAAGACGTTGGAAGTCGCGTCGCATCCGCCGATGAATGCGGCGCGGCTTGCCGAGAGACCGCCGTCGGGACCCTGAGCACGCCTCAGCCCGAACTCGAGAAGTGTGTCCTCGCCCGCCACCAGACGGCAACGCGAGGCTTTGGTGGCGATGAGCGTCTGGTAGTTGACGATCGTGAGCAGGGCGGTCTCGACCATCTGGCACACCGGGAGGGGGCCGCAAATCCGCAGCAGCGGCTCGCGCGGAAAGACGATGGTGCCCTCGGGCACCGCGTCTACGTCGCACGAGAACCGGACTTCGGCGAGTCGCGACAGGAACTTCTCCGAGAAGAGCGACTTTCCATCGTTTCCGGTCTGTTCGCGCAGGTAGTCGATGTCCTGACACTCGAAGCGCCAAGATTCGAGCCAGTCGATGGCCTGCGCCAGTCCGGCCGCGACGGAATAGCCTCCGCCAAAAGGGTTCTCTCGGAAGTAGAGATGAAAGCAGCCCTCCGTGTCGCCCATGCCCGACGCGTAATAGGCCTGCGCCATGGTGAGCTGGTACAGGTCTGTGAGCATGGCTGAATAGGGACGTAACCCGGCCAAAGAGCCCCCTCTCTCGGCTGAGACGAGCGTACCACTCCCGCGGGTCGGCTGGTCTTCTCCTGAATGTTCCCTTCCGCGTTGAGTCGCGCTTAAGAGCGTAAGCTCTTCAGAGCCGGGGGCCCTGGCGAAGCTGGATGGAGATGGCAGGCAGAAGTTGTGAAATCTGGCGAACGGTGTGCCATCGGATGATGCGACGGGTATAGTTGCACCCGATGCCAGGGGCGCGGAGATTTGCGGCGCGCATCGGTTCTGGAGGGCACGAATGGAGTCGTCCACCCAGCACGTCGGTCCTGACCCTGTCGAGAAGCTCATCCCTGCGGTCGCTCAAGCGGCCGTTCGCGAGCCCTTCGACAAGACCGAGGACCAGTACGCTCAGGCGGAGCTCGAGAGGCGCCACGAGCGCATCGAACGCATGATCGAGAAGGCGCAGCGAACGACCTGACCGATGGGTGGTCCCTGTGTGCAAGTTCTGCGTCGAGCACGGTGAGGGCGAGCGCTGGTACCTCAACGCGAAGAACTACTCCTACGACCTCCAGAGTGACCTCAAACGCCGCGACTATGTCGTAGGCTTCATCCGCAGATTCGGAGACAACCGCCAGAACGCGATCACGTGGATGGAGCGTCTCCACATGCTGCCCACGCCGCTCGAGCGCGCGAGCAAAGCAGTCCTGTCTCGGCGGATGCAAGATCACCACTTCGGGCAGCCGGTCCCGATCGAGGAGTGCGAGCAGATTCTCAGCCTCGCAAGCTCGATCACGGTGATCCCATGCGTCTGCCGGATGCACACCGCCGGCAAGCGTGCCGAGGAGGTGTGCATCCTCGTCACCACCCAACCCATCGAGCCGTACTTACAGGAGGGCTTCAAGGACTACGCGGATGGCCCTGACCTCGACGACTTCCACACGATGACCGTCGACGAGGCCATGCGGCTTCTGCGCACCTCCGAAGAACACGGGCTCATGCACTCGATCTGGACCTTTGAGACGCCGTTCGCCGCGGCAATCTGCAACTGCAACCTCGAGAGCGGCTGCATGGCGATGAAGCTTACAGCCGGCTACGAGATGAAGATGATGTGGCGTGGCGAGTCGGTCATCCAGCTCGACGAAGGTGCATGTGTCGCCTGCGGCGCCTGTGCCGATCTCTGCCCTTTCAACGCCATCGACGTGAACGGCGGCGTCACCGCAAGTGCCGAGAAGTGCTGGGGCTGCGGCGTCTGTCGGGCAGCATGTTCGGTCGATGCGCTGACGCTCGTGGACCGGCGAACCGTGCCCGCGGTCGCGACACTCTGGTAGTCCTCGGCTCGCCGTTCCGCGTAGGGCCTACGGCTCAGCCAGGTAGGTTGCCAGTCGAACCCTGCCTGCACCGTAGAGCGTGAGCACATCGGCGTCGATCTGATAGCTCGCCACATCGGAAAGCGCCGTGAGGTACGCCGCCTCCTGGTCCATCGCTTCGGGGCTTCCTTCCGAGTCCGTGGTCGGGAAAGCCGAGTCGATGACCATTCTGGTCCCGTCGAGTTCGTAGCTCGCGACGTAGGTGTTCACGCCTGTGGAGCCGTTCATGTCTTCCTCGTCGAACTCTGCGCTGATGGGCGCATCGGCCAGAACCGACACGATCGCCTCTTTGCCGTTGTTGTAACCCGTGCAGCCCCATGTCGTCCCGATGAGGGGCGCCTGCTTTTCGGGCTTCGCGCGCACGAGCGTGCGGCCGTCCGCTCCGAGCAAGGTGAGACCGTGGTTCTCCAAGCGGTACGCGACGGTGTTTTCGAGGGCTTCGAGGAAGGCTGCCTCTTGATCCATCAGCTCAGGCGACGCCGCCATCTTCGTCGACGCGATGGCGCCGAACTCCATGTTGCCGTCCTGGTCAGCATCGTATTGAGCGCCGAAACTGTTCACGCCCGTGTAGCCCGAGACCTTGTCGTCGGGTGCGAACTCCAGATTCGGTCCCTTGGAACCGCTGGTGGTCGGGATCGGCGCCACGAGACGACTGCTGGCGTCAGCGAACTTGTTGACGGTCCAGCGATTGGCGGTGAGGGCGTCTGGATTCTGTGCGGCTTCGCCGCCGCATCCCGTCAGTCCGCC
>DATHUB010000345.1:0-2738 GCA_035462695.1 Coriobacteriia bacterium
CTGCGCGACTGGCCGCCGAGGTCGAGCCAGGCGTGACCCTAGCCGACGAGTTGAACTGCGTGGCTGTGCACAACGCGTATCACTTCGGAAAGATCGTGGCCTTACGGCAACGGATCGGCGCATGGCCGCCCAAGGCGGCTCCGGACGCGTCGTGAACGGAAGGACGCTCGGTCCGCCGCCTAACTCGATCGGTCGAGCGGACGGATACCGCACTATCGTGCGGCCCCGCCGCTCACCTCCAAACGTTGGGCGTAGAAAGTGGGAAGCGACGAGAGTATGCTTGAACTTAATGTGACAAACTTGGTACTGAACGAGCTTCGGTTCGATGTGCCTTCCCGCTACGGGAACTGGCATTTTGAGAGGCTGCCAGCATATCCGCAACAGGTTGACTCTTTGGGGGCAGGTCAGTGCGCTAATACCTACTTCGCTCAGAACTCAGGGCTCAGTTCTGCCAGCGACACCCTTGATATCGAGGGGGGAATTTACGAGCTGCTGGATATCTGTCTCGTGCTCTCGTTTGTTACAGCGAAGTGCGTTACTCCATCAGGCTCTACTCCGAGGTCAGACCTTGCCTTCCTCAGTCTACCTCAGCACTTTCTGCCGCCGCGATCAATCGTGGGCTTTCGTGCCCTAGATTGTCCTAACGGTATAGAGACACTATTCAGGAACTTCCTCTCATGGCCTCAGAGTTTTGCGGACTTCAGCATCCGTCTCTTCTTGTCGCTCTGGGTCTCTGGGCTCACAGCTTTTACCCTTGAGGACATCTTCATTCGCACGGCTGTCAACATGGATATAGTGAAGCAATCCGAAATTAGACTGTTGGGCCGCGATTTTCGCTATTATCCGGGAATGGAGGCGGCAAGTAAGCGCTTTGCCATTCCGCCTCTTAGTCCTGACTACAAAAATATGCGTAATGACCTTCTGCATGAAGGCAGGTTGTCTGGCAGCAAATACGCGAACAAATCGAAGACAGAAGTGGCAACCACCATCGCAGAAGTGCTCAATTGGATAGACCTTTATATATCTTCTGCGCTCAACCTTGGCGGCGACGTAACTGTCGGTGCTCGTTGGAAGGCCGCAGAGTTGGAGCATGGCTTACCCAGCTTGTCATTGTAGTCGCCCAACCCCGGGGCTGCACCGGTCGAGTAGCCAGGGGAGCTTACGCTCCCCCGGCTCTCACAGAACCGGACTTGTGGGCATACATCCGGCTCTTCGGGACACCGACGTTCAGGACCGCTCCTGTAATTCGGTGACGGTGTTTCCACCCGCAGCTATCCCAGGTCCAGCTTGAGCTGGTCCGGGCCGATGACGGACTGGGCTCGAAGTTCCCGCCAGTGCTCCTTGAGCGAAAACAGGCCACGCTCGCGAAACCAGGCGTTCGACAAGGCCTTGTTCACCGGGAGGGCGCCCGAGAGCGCCCACCACGATTTCCCCCTGCGATAGACAAGGTTGTATGCGGTATAGGCCTTGATTCCCAGTCGGATGAGGCGTCGGGCGATGGTCCGCCGGCTCCTCCAGTGTTTCAACTTGATGGCTCGTAGACGTCTCCTGACATGAGCGTCCAGCGTGTGAAGTGTCCACTCCTCGGCGTCGGTCACGACCTTGAAGAACTCGATCCAACCGCGCAACGCCTGATTGACCTGGCGGACACAGGCCGCGAAGGACTGGCCCCAGGTTCGTGGCGTCAGCTCTCGGATCTTTGCCATGATTCGATCTTTTGATCGCTTCGACAACAGCACTTCCACGTCCCCACTCAGCGGATCTCGCCGCAATCGAAACCCCAGGAAATGCCGCTCTTCAGGACGTGCCACGGCACTTTTCTCAACATTCACCTTCAGACGCAAGCGCCCTTCGATGAACCGTGTCACAGATGCCATCACGCGAAGACCCGTCCGTTCGGAGCGGACGTAGATGTTGGCATCGTCGGCGTACCGGACGAAGCGGTGGCCGCGCCGGGCGAGCTCCCAATCGAGCTCGTCCAGAACGATGTTACTCAGCAGGGGTGAGAGAGGACCGCCTTGCGGAACCCCCTCCTCTGTGCTCACCACCACCCCATCCGGCAGCACCACCTTGGCATTGAGCATCCGTCGGATGAGTTGGAGCAGCCGGTCATCCAGCACCTTCTGCCCCAGCCGGGCCAGCAGGCGCTCCCTGGGGACTCGGTCGAAAAAGCTGTCCAAGTCCAGGTCAACGACCCACTCATCGCCCTCGTCGAGATACCCGATCGCCTCGGTGATCGCCGTGTGACAGCTCCGACCCTCGCGGAAACCATGGCTGCTCGGATGGAACGTCGGATCGTAGTGTGGAGTCATCACTTGAGCTACTGCTTGTGCTACAATCCGGTCGATCACATCAGGGATGCTGAGGCCCCGCTGCCCGCCACCCGACTTGGGAATCCACACGCGGTGGATCTCCCCAGGACGGTACGTACCGGCGAGCAACTCGTAGCGCAGACGGCCGAGGATCTCGTCCAGATGCTCACGCACCTGCTCGATCGTTTGGCCATCAGGGCCGGGGGCGCCGTGGTTCGAAGCCACGCGCCGGAACGCCTCTTTCAGGGTGTATCCACGAGCTACCTCCTCGATCGTCATCGGCGGCAGCCATCCTCTCCTCGGGGTCTCCGGCAAAAGCACCGCGCGCGGCGCAGGCACGGGCCGACCCGTGTCCACTCCGGCGACGGCCCCTTTCGGGCTGTCGGCTGGTTCGGAGAACAGTTGAAGCTGGGCTGCCTGTTCACT
>DATHUB010000346.1:0-1762 GCA_035462695.1 Coriobacteriia bacterium
TCCGCGACAACGGCGACACGTTCTCCGGCTTGTGGGAGCTGCGCTCAGAAGAAGGTGCAGCGTGGGTTCCGTGGATGGACATCACCCTGCACAAGGTCACCTGAGACGAGACCCGCTCGCGCGCCTTCACTTGGTCAGTTCGCGCAGGGCATGGCGACCGACCCACGCCTTGTTCTTGTCGGCGGACTGAGCGATTCTCTCGGCGACCGTCACAGCGTGCCGATGAAGCGCTTCGTTGCGCTTGCCGATGGCTCGCAGGGCCATGTCCATCGCTTTGAGCACGAGCGGCCGTTCGTCTGGCTCGGCATCCTCCAACATCCGCAGCGCTCGGACGAACCTCTCATCGCCTGCTCGCTTGTCGTGCAGAGACAGCGCCCACAACAGCGCGTACGCCGCGCGGCGGACGAACTCCTCGGACGCGCCCTCCCACGCATCGACCTTCGACCACGCGTGGGCAGTCTTGTCGAACAGATGGAAGCAGACGGTGTCGCAGATTGCCCACGAGTTGAAGTCGTGAGCCCAGCGGTCCATCTGCTCGGCCGTCACCTTCGTCGGGTCGTCGACGAACGCTGCGAGCGTGCGCGCCTCGTAGTAGCCGCTCTCCCAAAGCTCGACCGCCATATCGTGCGACGTGCCGATCGCTTTGGCGTGCTTCTTCAGTGCGGCCATCGGTATGCCGAGGGCGTCGTCGTTCGGTATGCCGTAGCGGGCTAGCGACTCGCGGGCAACTTCGGTGCTGTTTGCCCGCAACCACTCGACAACCTGCTGAGTCTCTGGCGAAAGAGCCGCTTGCTGTCGATCCATCTTACTTGCTCATCGCCATGACATCGGGCGCCTGGAGGACCCGCCGTAGTGCTCGATGGCGATAGTGCTCCCACCGACCTCCTTCGGCTCTTCGAACCGCGACACTCTTGCCCACATGACGCACCTCCCGGCATCGAACGACCAGACGTCTCTACCCGTGCGGTGTGCCTCACCGGCGCTTCCGCGAGCGTGCCGAGATCGTCGCCTGCCGCTTCCCATCCCGACTGACTGACAGGTGTTAGGTAGACCCCGGCACTGTGAACAATGACTGAGCAGGGGTCTGCACGAGCTGGGCTGAGGAGAACTCGTGGCTGTCGACGTCACCACCCACACATTGATTCAACGTCCGCGACACGATGTGGCCTCTTACGTTGCCGACCCTGACAACGCCCCCAAATGGTACGTGAATATCGAGGCGGTGAAGTGGGAGACGCCACCGCCCATACGCGAGGGGTCGAGACTCGCGTTCATCGCGCATTTCCTCGGACAGCGTCTCGCCTATACCTACGAGGTAGTCGAGTACATTCCCGAGGAGCGGCTCGTCATGCGAACCGTCGACGGCCCGTTCCCTATGGAGACGACGTACACGTGGGATGCCACCTCGGACGCAGAGACAGACATGGTGCTTCGCAACCGAGGAAACCCACGCGGATTCTCGATGGTCGTGGCACCACTCATGGCTTACTCGATGCGCCGAGAGAATCAGAAGGACCTCGCGCGGCTGAAGCAGCTTCTCGAGGCTCCGAATGGTGCCGAGAAGCCATAGACTCTGAGCACAGTCTTACGGCGCCTAACTGTCGTCACTCCAGCGTGACTGCGAGTGTCCCATCGGTCCCATCGGAGTGGCAGCCTTCACACGGCTGGATAGCCAGTCCCTCAGTGACTGGCACCCCTTGTGCGCTCCACTCACCCCAGTACCAGCCTTCGTCGACCTTCTTCATCGCCGACACCTGAAAGA
>DATHUB010000347.1:0-10470 GCA_035462695.1 Coriobacteriia bacterium
CGAGTTCCGAAGAGAGCTCTCGACCCGTGCGTCTCAGACGATCCTGGACAACGCGACCGGCCTGTTCTCGCGCGGCTACTTCATGCGGGCCTATCCGGCCGAACTGCAGCGGGCCCAGAGGGCCGGCCGAGCGGTTCACGCGCTACTGCTCGACTTGGACCAGTTCGGAGCGTTCAACGAGCGGTTCGGAATCGATGCCGGTGACCGGCTGCTGGTCTCGATCGCTCACGCGATCTCTGCAACCGTCGTACCTTCTGCTGACGTGGCGAGCAGCAATCTCGTTAGACGTATTGGTGGCGAGGAGTTCGGGGTGCTGTACGCGGAGGACGACGACCTCTCGGCGCCTCCACGTCCCGAGGACGCCATGGCTCTCGCCGAGAAGATCCGGGCCGCCGTCCAAGAGACGCGCGTCGACGGGGCGGGGGTGACCGTCTCCATCGGGGTTGCCTCGCTCGGACGTGACGCGTCCACTGGCGAGGAGCTGCTGGATGCGGCAGATGCCGCGCTGTCGTGTGCGATCGAGGACGGCGGGAATCAGGTCTTCGCGGCCGACAAGTGCCGCCTGCGGGCGTCGTCCGCCAGCGCTCCTGTCGCCGACGAGTCCTAGAGCGATGCGCCGAGCCGAGGCGCTCGTGGCCGCACTGGTTCTGGCGGTGCTGGCGGTCGGTTTGGCGCTGGTACCCCTGGAGCTCCCCTGGTTCACGAGAGTGCTCGCCGAGCGCTATTCGGAGCTTCCCTCAGGAATTTCCCTACCGCTCGCCGAAGCCAGTCGCAGGTTCGTCATCGTCAGCGACACGGCCGCTCAAGACGTGCTGGCCCGCTTCATGACGGCTGACGCCATCAGCCACCTCGAGGATGTCCAGGGGGTCATCCTCGCGGCGAACATCGCCACTTCGCTGATGGCACTCCTCGCCGTCACCTGGATGGTGCTGCGGCGCTCGGACACTCGGTTGATTGCTCGCGCGCTGGCTGGGGCGGCTGTAGGGATTGGAGCGTTTCTGCTGCTAGCAGTGGGTGTGGCGCTCATCGACTTCGACAGCTTCTTCTCGGCGTTCCACGGAATCTTCTTCGCCGAGGGGACTTGGACCTTTCCGTCGGACTCGGTGCTGATCCGGCTGTTCCCGGAGAGCTTCTGGACGATTGCCGGCGTGACGTGGGCGGCGCTTATCGGGGTCATCGCGCTCGGCTACGGGATTGCTTCGTGGGTGCTGGGAAAACGCGTCAGCGACGTCCACGGCCGCTAGAAGCAGTCCTGTCAGCCAATGACAGGTCGTGACAAACGAGAACGTCTGTGTAGACTGCTGAGAGGAACGAGCCACGAGGCTCGTCGCGGGGGAACGACCGTCGCGGCCCATCCACCTGTCACGGGTGCGACGGTCGCACGCACGAGGAGGTGACTGCGCATGGCAGCCAAAGAAGGATACTGCGTTAAGTGCAAGGCCAAGAAGGAGATCGTGGACGCCCAGTCGATCACGATGAAGAACGGGCGCCCGGCTACTCAGGGTACTTGCCCTGACTGTGGCACCAAGATTTTCAAGATCGGCGCTAACTAGCCGAGAGTGCTCTTTTGCAGTTGTGCGGATGCCGTCGGCTCACAAGCCGACGGCATCTGTGTATTCCGGCGCCTGACCGTTCGCGGAATACTCCCAAGATGTGGCAGGAATGCCGGTACGTTCGCGGTATTTCTCCCCTCATGCGCTCATTCGGCGGCGAGCGTTGACGCTGTATGAACACAGGCGTAGCGTGCTCGGATATTGCCGCCGAAAGGGCGGTCGATGACATGGGAGGCCTGGATCTGTGAACGTCATCGTGGTTGGGTGCGGCCGAGTAGGATCGCAGCTCGCAACGCTACTCTCTATCGATGGTCACAACGTGACCGTCATCGACAAAGAATCTGATGCGTTCCGCCGCCTCGGCACCACGTTCAACGGTGTCACTCTCCGCGGGCTCGGTTTTGACGAGGAAGTGCTCGAGGAGGCAGGCATCCGGGAGTGCGATGCGTTCGCCGCAGTCACCGACCTCGACAACACGAACCTCATGGCCGCGGAAGTCGCGCGCAAGATCTTCAATGTCCCCCATGTCGTGGCTCGTCTCTACAACCCCCAGAGGGAGCGCACGTACCAGCAGCTGGATCTTGACTACGTGTGCGGAACGACTCTCGTGGCCGAGAGCCTGCTGGACAAGATCCAGTCCGGTCATGGTCATCACATCGACACCTTCGGCGATGTTGAGATCGTGGTGTTCAAGCTGGCCGCCGGTTCAGTGGGCAAGGCGGTCCGTGAACTCGACATTCCCGGCCAGATCATGGTCGCGATCATCGCCCGGGGTAAGCGCACCTTCATCCCGGCGCCGGACACGGTGCTCGAAGATGGCGATGTCGTGCGCGTTGCCATGAAGGCGGACGCAATGCATCACCTTCGTCGACACATGGAGGCATAGTCCATGTACATCGTTGTTAATGGCGGGGGCAAAGTCGGATCGTATCTCGCGCGCACGCTGCTCGACGCGGGCCATGACGTGGCCGTCATCGAGAAGCGTGCCGATATCGTCGAGAAGCTGGTGACCGAGCTCCCCAAGAGGACGCTACTCATCCTCGGGGACGGCTGCGATGCGGGCTATCAGGAGGACGCCGGAGTCACACGGGCCGACGTCTTCGCCGCGGTGGCCGGCGACGACGACGACAACCTCGTTGCCTGCCAGTTGGCCAAAGTGGCCTTCGGTGTGCCGCGCGCCATCTCCCGAGTGAACAATCCCAAAAACGAGCACATCTTCAACGCGCTCGGCATCGAGGCGATCTCTTCGACGAACATCATCAGCAGGATGATCGAGGAAGAGGCGACGGTCGGTGACATACGTACCCTGGCAACGCTGCGCAAGGGGAACATGGCGATCGTTGAGATTGAACTTCCCGAGGACCGCTGCGTCGTGTGCAACAAGCCCGTCGCGAGTCTGAAGCTTCCACCCAACTGCGTGCTCGTCGCAGTGGTCCGGTCCGACGATTCGATTGAGACCGTGCATGGCGAAACGCAGCTCGGACCCGGGGACACCGTAGTCGCATTTACCAGCGTGGATTCCGAGCGTGCCCTCAAGAAGGTTCTGACGGGGGAGTAGTCGGCAATGGCGCAGATGAATCGAACAGAGGGATATCCAAGCCTGACTGCGCGCGAACACTGGGGCAAGTACGCAGCCGGTGTCGTGACAGAGGTGGTCTTCATCCTCGGGCTCACGCTTATGGGTTACCTGTTGGCACTCGTCGCGATGGTGATTTGGCGATGATCATTCGGCCTCGCCGAGAAGACCATCTCGTTATCGGCAAGTACACCGGCAAGGTCATCGTTGGCGTCGGCTTGCTCATGGCAGTCCCTCTCCTGACCTCCGTCGCGTTCGGCGAGTGGGACACTGCAGTCGACTTCCTGATATCGATGGCCGTCTGCTTCATCTTTGGATACGGCGCCCAGCTGTTGAGCCGAACTGAGAGCGACCTTGCCTGGAGTCATGGGCTCGTGGTGGCCGCAGGGTCTTGGATCTGGGCGACGGCAATCGGTGCGCTGCCACACTTCCTGTCCGGACACGAAAGCAGCTACCTGGACGCGATGTTCGACGTGATGAGCGGCTACACCACAACCGGTCTCTACATGCTTCAGGACCTCGACCACATCAGTTACGGCCTCAACATGTGGCGGCACCTGCTGACTTATGCAGGGGGGCAAGGCATAGTCGTCATCGCCCTGACGTTCTTGTTCAAGGGTACGGCGGGCGCGTACAAGGTCTACGTCGGCGAAGGTAAGGACGAGCGGCTTCTGCCGAACGTCATCCAAACGGCCCGAGCTATCTGGCTGGTCTCGCTCGTCTACCTGGGCGTGGGCACTATCGCCCTCTCCATCACGGGATTGGCTCTTGGCCAGAACCCTGTTCGCGCTGTGTTGGACGGTCTGTGGGTATTCATGGGTGGCTGGTCCACAGGAGGCTTCGCTCCTCAGTCCTTCAACACTGCGTGGTTCCACTCCATATCCTATGAGCTGATCACGGCAGTCATCTTCATCGCCGGCTCGTTCAACTTCGCGCTGCATTGGGCCGTGTGGACCGGCGAGCGTAAGGAAATCCGGCGCAACGTTGAAACAGTGAGCTTTGCTATCACGCTCACTTTGACGGTGCTTCTGGCAACCTTCTGGCTGGCCAAGTCCGGCGTCTACCCTGATGCGATGGCCCTCTTCCGTAAGAGCTTCTACCAGTTGGCCTCGGGGCATACCACCACTGGATTCGCCACGATCTACTCTAGGGCCTTCGTGACGCAGTGGGGGACGGTGGGCATGCTCGCCACGACTGTGGCCATGGGCATCGGAGCGTCGGCCTGCTCGACAGCGGGCGGCATCAAGGGCATTCGCGTCGGCATCATCACGCGATCGTTCGTGGCTGATGTGCGGAGAATGGTCGCTCCCGAGAGCGCGGTCGTGCGAGAGAAGTACCACCACATTCGCGCGAACTGGCTGGATGACGGAGTCGTAAAGTCGGCCATGGCGATCACCGTGGCCTATGTGTCCATGTACCTCCTCTCCGCACTTCTCGGAGCCCTGTACGGCTATCCCCTGGTTGAGTCGCTGTTCGAGGGAGTCTCGGCGGGATCGAACACCGGCCTGTCCTGCGGCGTCACCAGTCCATTCATGCCGGCAGTCATGAAGGTCGCGTACATCGTCTTCATGTGGCTAGGGCGTCTTGAGTTCATGAGCGTCTTCGCTCTACTCGGCTACGGAATCTCGATTGTGAGGGGACGCTGATGCGGCGCATCATCGCCCTGGTGGCCTTCGCCTGTTTGCTGCTTGCCGCGGTCGGGTCGCCCGCGGCTTGCCCCGCGAAGACAGCGACTCCCACAACCAGCCCCAACAGTCCGACGAGCGCGGAGCTCGTGGAGCATCCGAAGCAGTGGGACGGTGAAACCATCACCTTTGCCGGGGAGGCGATCACCCAGGCGATGATCCGGGGAGACCATGCTTGGATCCACGTCAACGACGACGCGTATTACCTGAAGAACGTTGAGGAAGGTGCTCCACTCGGCGGCTACAACTCGGGGCACGCCATCTGGCTCCCTGCGAACCTCGTGCGCAAGATCACCTACTACGGTGACTACACGCACGAGGGCGATGTAGTAAGCGTCACGGGAGTCTTCAATGCGGCGTGTGGCGAGCATGGTGGAGATATGGACATTCACGCCACCTCGTTGGATGTCGTTGCCGAAGGCCACGAGTTCGAGGAACCAGTGAGTCTCGAGAAGCTCGGCGCCGCAGTTGCACTCGTCGCTCTCGCCGGTCTGCTCTGGTTCGCGAACCGCAAGGCTACGCACGCGGATACTTTCGGCGCGGCGGGGAATTCCAAGCGGTAGCGAGGCCGGCTGTCCGGGCGAACCGGAGTTTGCTGGAGCTCCAGCGGCTGGGATACACTTCTGCGGCACGCGGGTGTAGTTCAATGGTAGAGCGTCAGCTTCCCAAGCTGAAAGTTGCCGGTTCGAGTCCGGTCACCCGCTCCAACGCCTTTCACGGGCCGCCCTTCTGGCGGCCTGTCCCGTTTTCTGACTGCAACCTCTTTGCAGGAATCGAGTACTCGTTGCCGAACATGTGTTCGTAGACGGCCCCGCTCTCCCGCGCCTCGCCGCCGAACGGGTGGTCAACGTGTCTGCGCGTCGAGTTGTCTTCTGTTCCGTAGCGCTCGCCCTTGTCTTTCCGATCAGCGCATTCGCTGTGCAAGGCTCCGTTCTTCTCGGCTTTTGTGATCAATACGCCGGGTTGGACGGTGAGCTTCGCACTCACCGTGGGCTCGACGTGGCTATGGTTGCCGGTGCTGCCGTCGAGTCTCCGGTCGACGGTACGGTCAGATTCGTTGGCCGGATTCCCACCGCCGACGGTGACACGATGCTCTGCGCGACAATCGACGGCGACTCGGGAACCGTGACGCTCATGCCCTTGCAGAGCGCTGTAGTCCACAAGGGGGATAGCGTCGATGCGGGGGAAGCCGTCGGGACGCTAGCCGCTCAAGGTGATTCGTCGTCAGCCGCCGCTCATCTGCACGTGGGGCTGAAGAAGGGCGACGTCTACGTCGATCCGTCTCCGCTGCTTACCGCTGCGGCTCCGGCCCCTCAAACGCCCACACCGGATCCCGCGACCGCGGAGCCGGCGCCATCTGCCCGGCCTTCAACCCAGCCTGTCCCTGCTGGGACGCCTCTGCCGGTCGCCAAGCCAGCACCCTCGACTGCCACAGGCATGGAGTCCGCGCCGAAGACAGCCGGCTCGAGCACGGATGCGGGTCAGGTGACGGTACCGTTGGGGACTGCTCCGGCTCAGGCCGTGTCCCAGCTGCCTGCGGGCGTCTCATTGGCGGCGGACTCCGCGACCGCTCCTCAGATTCAGGTGACCGATGCGCGCCCGTCGCCCATCGCTGGAGTGGGTTCCGCCATAATGAAGTCGGTTAATCCCGTTGGCGCTTGGTCGCCGGCCCCAGGGCACCTCGGCATAGCGATCGGCGTTGTTGCCGCGCTGCTTGCCGGGTCTGCTCTTCTTCTAACCCGTAGGGCTCTCACTCGTCGCGTGACGGGCAGGGGGCCTGTGTCAGACCGGTTTGGGACACTGTTGCAGCACCTCAAAGCCGGTGATACAATCTGCGGGCTCACATCCTGCTCCGGGCCGCTGCCTTCACAGTCCCGGGGCCGATAGCCCAGGGGAGGTGACTACGTGAAGGCTTACGAACTATTGATTCTCCTTGATCCCTCTCTCGACGAGGAATCCCGTGCCGCCGTCTTGGACAAGATCCAAGGCGTTATCACTGCGGACGGGGGCGTCGTGGATAACCTTGACTCTTGGGGCAAGCGCAAGCTTGCTTTTGAGATGGGCAAGATGACCGAGGGCGATTATGCGCTCATCGACTTCCACACTGCGCCGGCCGCCATCGCCGAGCTGGACCGGGTGCTGCACATCACTGACCCCGTTGTCCGCTATATGCTCGTCAACCGCGAGGACCGCACCTAGTCTCTCGTCATGCGAGCAACGCGGACGAGGGTCGGATACCCAAGCCCGTGACCATGAGAAGGTGGTATCGAGATGAGCATCAACCGAGTCGTCATCAGCGGAAACCTGACCCGCGACCCCGAGTTGCGCGCAACTGCCGGCGGAATGGCTGTCCTGAAGCTGGGGATCGCCGTGAACGACCGCCGCAAGAACGCGCAGTCCGGTGAGTGGGAGGATGTTCCCAACTTCTTTGACGTGACGGTTTTCGGCCAGCGCGGTGAATCGCTCTCGCGGTTCCTGCAGAAGGGCTCGAAGATCGCGGTCGAAGGCAAGCTGCGTTGGCACCAGTGGGAGACCCCCGACGGTGACAAGCGGAGCAAGGTGGAGATCATCGCCGACGATATCGAGTTCATGTCCTCACGCGGCGAAGGCGGCGGCGGTGGTGGCGGTGGCTATGCAGCCCCGGCTCCCTCGGCAAAGCCCGAAACGTTCGAGGACGACATCCCCTTCTAGAGCCCTATTCTGCGCTTCGGCGCACAAACGACCCCGCGAACGCTGCGGAAGGAGGTCACACGAACCATGTCCGATTACGGTCGCAAGCCCCGGCGCAAGTATTGCCAGTTCTGTAAGGACCACGCCGAGTACATCGACTACAAGGACTCGCAGATGCTGCGCAAGTACATGACGGACCGCGGCAAGATCAAGCCGCGCCGTGTGTCCGGCAACTGTGCACAGCACCAGCACAAGCTGGCCACCGCCATCAAGCGAGCCCGTGAAATGGCACTTCTGCCCTACGCCGTGCCCGTCGTCAGTGGTCGCATCGGCGGCAAGGGCCGCTAAGCCTACGCCCTGGAGGAGTATCCATGAAGGTCATCCTGTTGCAGGAGCTCAAGGGCCGCGGCGGCGAGGGCGATGTTATTGAGGTCGCCCGAGGTTTCGCGGTCAACTACCTGCTGCCCCGCAAGGTCGCTATTGAGGCGACGTCGGGCAACCTGAAGCAACTCGAACAGCGCAGTCACAACATTCAGAAGCGCGAAGAGCAGCGTGTCGGCAGTGCCGACTCCCTGCGCGGCGCTCTGGACGGCAAGAGCGTGACGATCGGCGCGAAGGTCGGCGAAGAGGGCCGCCTCTTCGGCTCCGTGACCTCATTGATGATCGAAGAGGCCATCCGTGAGCAGCTCGGCGTCGAGGTCGATCGTCGCAAGATCGAGACGCACGGTCACATCAAGGAAGCCGGTCCGCATACGGTCGACATCACCGTGTACCGCGACATCAAGGCCCAGCTGACTGTGAACGTCGTCGCTGAAGGCGAAACCGTGCCTCAGACGAACGTCACCGAGGTCGAAGGCATCACCGCTGAGGGCGGCGCCTTCGTAGAGATCGAGGAGACGCTCGCGGTCGAGGAAGCTGCTGTCGACGAGGCCGAGGCCTCGGACGAGGACGCAGCCGAGTAACGCTGGCAACACGCGTGAAACGAGCGCCGCTTCGGCATCAGCCGAGGCGGCGCTCTTCTGTGTGGACTGCCTTGTCGCAACCCGCGACACGAACGGTGGATAGTGTGGACAACTATCATCGCCGCTGGCAGTGAGCGCGAGATGTCCACCGCCACCTGTGCACGACCCCGCGCCTGCGCAATCTGTCAGAGGCGAGCGCTACCATCAGTCAGAGGGCGCGCTGCGCCGTGTTGAGAGGAGTGCGGGACAGGCATGGCCAACGTAGTAGAAGCGGACTTCGGGGCTCGTAGGCAAGAGCGTCTTCAGCCACAGAATCTCGAGGCCGAGCAGGCCCTTCTCGGAGCGATGCTTCTGTCAACGGACGTGGTGGAAGGTGCGTTGAGCAAGGTATCCCGCGAAGCCTTCTACCGTCCTGCACACGGCAAGATCTTCTCGGCGATGAACGACCTGCAGACGCGGTCGATTCCGGTTGACCACCTCTCGGTAGCCGACCGTCTCGAGTCGCTCGACGAGCTCGACGCCGTGGGCGGCAAGCCGTACCTGATCGAGCTATCCGGAGCGGTGCCGACCACGGCGAACTGGGAGAGCTACGCCGACATCGTCACGCGCATGTCCATGCTGCGTCAGCTCATCTCGGCGGCAACGCAGATCGTGGCGATGGGCTACGACGCGCCCGACGATCTCGACATGGTCGTGGAGGATGCCGAGAGGCTCATCTTCGAAGTCACGAACAAGCGTGTGTCGAGCAACTTCCGGACGATCAACGAGCTTCTCAAGATCTCCTTCTCTCAGCTCGAGGAGCTGTTCGAGCGCAAAGAGCACGTCACCGGTGTACCTACCGGCTTCCAGGAACTCGACAAGCTGATGGCCGGCATGCACGCGGGTGACCTCGTGATCCTTGCTGCCCGCCCCTCAGTCGGTAAGACCGCGCTCGCGCTGAACATGGCGGTGAACGCCGCGAAGTCGGGGGCGTCCGTAGCCGTCTTCTCCCTAGAGATGTCGTCCGAGCAGCTCGTCCAGCGTGTTCTCTGCGCCGAGGCACGCATCAACCTGCAGGACGTGCGCACCGGCTATCTCAAGGACTCCGACTGGCACGCGGTCCACTCGGCCATGGGGAAGCTCGCCAGCCTCGACTTCTGGGTCGACGACACGCCGTCGATCTCCATCCTCGAGGTTCGCGCGAAGGCGCGGCGTCAGCTCCAGAACAAGGACAAAGGCCTCATCATCGTCGACTACCTGCAGCTGATGCAGCCGCAGAACCGTCGCTCGGAGAACCGCCAGGTCGAGATTGCCGAGATCTCGCGTGGCCTCAAGATCCTCGCCAAGGAGCTCGGTGTCCCCGTCATCGCGCTGTCGCAGCTCTCCCGTGCCGTAGAGCAGCGTGCGGGCAAGAAGCCGATGCTTTCGGACCTGCGAGAGTCGGGCGCCATCGAGCAGGACGCCGACGTGGTCATGTTCATCGACCGCGACACGATGCCCGGCGGTGATGACGAAGAAGGCCGTCCCCAGAAGGGCACGGCTGAACTCATCGTCGCCAAGCACCGAAACGGACCGCTCGGTACCGTGCCGCTCGTCTTCATGGAGCGCTTCACGAAGTTCGTCGACCTGACGCACAAGCAGTAGGTCGTCGACGCGCCGAATCGTGTTCTGTGTGGGCTCGGGATGCCTTTTGGCTTGGAAAAGACGCCGTTCGACACCGTTGCGCGACCTTTCATCCAAAATGCTTGACACGCTAGGTATGATACTTCGCGGTGCCTAGACGCGAGAAGCGCGCCGGGCCGGATGGAGAGGTCTTGCCAGTGTCATCGCAGTACGACGTCATCATCGTAGGAGCCGGCCCCGCCGGCATCTTTGCCGCACTCGAACTGACCAAGAGCGGCGTGAGCAACATCCTCATGGTCGAAAAGGGCCACGCCATCTCGAAACGGCACTGCCCGGCTCGGCAGACCGCCTGCATCTCGTGCAAGACGTGCGCGATCATGACCGGGTGGGGCGGAGCGGGCGCGTTCTCGGATGGAAAGCTC
>DATHUB010000348.1:0-5731 GCA_035462695.1 Coriobacteriia bacterium
CGAGGGCGGCGATGACGACCGCCACCCAGTCATGGACTCCCAGCGGCTGCGTCTTGAAGACCCGCTGGAGCAGAGGCACGTACACCACGAGCGAGTGCAGGCTGAACGAGCCCACGAACGCCAGCAGCAGCCAGCGATTTATGAACGACTCGGCGCTGAACACGCTCTTGGTCGATGACCGGAAGTTGAACGAGTGGAGCAGCTGCGCGAGCACGATGGTCGTGAAGAGCATCGTCTGTGCGTGCTGAGGGCTGTCGACCACGAACCACTCAAACTCGGCGCCGAGGTACATCACCAAGGCACCAACGGTGATGAGCGCTCCTTGCCACACCACTTGCGCCTGACGCGTTTTGGTGAGGATCGACTCGTCGGTCGATCGCGGCTGCCGCTCCATTACGCGCGGGCTACCCGGGTCGACCCCCAGCGCGAGCGCCGGCAGCCCGTCCGTGACCAAGTTGATCCATAGAATCTGGAGCGGCAGCAGAGCCGGGTAGGGGGAGAGCAACGCGGTCGTGAAGATGATGAGCACTTCACTCATGTTGCAAGACAGCAGGAAGAGGATGAACTTGCGAAGGTTGTCGAAGACGACTCGACCCTCTCGCACCGCCTCGACTATGGTCGCGAAGTTGTCGTCGGAGAGGACCATGTCGGCAGCTTCGCGCGACACATCGGTGCCGATCTTGCCCATGGCGACGCCGATGTCGGCCTTCTTCAGAGCAGGCGCATCATTCACGCCGTCGCCGGTCATGGCGACCACTTCGCCGCGGCGTTTAAGGGCGTCGACGATTCTGAGCTTGTGCTCGGGGTTCACCCGCGCGTAGATGCGCGTGTCTTCGACGATGTCATAGAGATCGTCGTCGCTCATGGCCTCAAGGTCCTTGCCCGTGACCACTCGCTCGCCGCTAAGCAGTCCTATCTCGCGACCGACCGCCTCGGCGGTCAGCCCGTGGTCACCGGTCACCATCGCGACCTTGATGCCGGCTTTGTGGCACTCGTCGATCGCTGCCTTGACCTCGGGCCGAGGAGGATCGAGCAGGCCGAGAATACCGACGTAGGTCATGTCGCGCTCGAGCTCCTCGCCCTCGTCGGGCTCGGACGAATCCAGAGTGCGGAAGGCGAACGCGAGGGTACGGAAACCCCCGGCGGCGAGTTTCGCGTTTGATTCGTGCAGCCGCGCGCGCAACTCCTCGGTCATCTCGACCACTTCGCCACGCAGACGCGCACGTGTGCACAGCGACAAAACGACGTCAGTGCCGCCCTTCATGTAGGCGACGCGCTCGTCGTCGACGCGATGAACGGTCGTCATGCGTTTGCGCTCGGAGTCGAACGGCACCTCGCCGATGCGATGCGGGCGCGTGTTGTCGCGCTGAAGCCGCTCGGCCGCGACTATCAGTGCGGTCTCGGTGGGATCGCCGATGAGCTGGCCCTCTGCGCCGAAGCGCGCGTCGTTACATGCGGCGGCTATCTCGAGCAGGAGTTCGCGGTCTTCCGCGAGGGGCGTTCGTCCCTGCGGCTCCAGGCCGAAGTCCGGCAGCACCTCGACGAGGTCCTCGCCGACGAGCATCCGCTTCACGGTCATCTCGTTCTTGGTGAGCGTGCCGGTCTTGTCGGAACAGATGAACGTCGTCGAGCCCAGTGTCTCGACTGCGTGCAGCTTGCGGACGATCGCATGATGCGTCGCCATGCGGCGCACACCCAATGACAGCGCGACCGTCACGATCGCGGGCAGGCCTTCGGGAATCGCCGCGACTGCCAGCGAGATCGCAACGAGAAGGCCCAGCGTGACGGAGTCTCGGAAGGAAGGACTGCCGATGAGCTCGGCTATCGGCAGGCCGCTCGCCGCGACTGCCTTCCAGACCTCTTCGATGAACACGATTGCCGCGATGATGAGCACGATGATCGCGATGCGCTTGCCCACAGAGCGGAGCTCGTCCTGAAGCGGCGTCTTCTCATCGGTCTGAGCCGCGAGGAGATCGGCTATCTTGCCCATCTCGGTGGCTTGGCCCGTCGCCGTGACGATGTAGGTCCCGCGTCCAACGGCTACCGACGTGGCGGCGAAGACCATGTTGACGCGATCGCCGAGTGCGGAGTCGGCGGCCGCGTCAACCGACGCGTCCTTGCGGACGGGCGCGCTCTCCCCGGTCAGCGCCGCCTCTTCGACCCGCAGAGCGCCGGTCTCAAGCAGCCGTCCATCGGAGGGAATGCGGTCCCCGGCCTCGAGAATGACCAGGTCGCCCGGGACTAGGGTTGTTGCGGGGACTTGACGCTCGCCGCCATCTCGAACCACGCGTGCGACGGGAGCGGACATCTGTTTGAGGGCTTCGAGCGCCTGCTCGGCGCGAAACTCCTGTGCAAAGCCGAGCACGCCGTTGAGTATCAGGATCGCGGTGATGGCGATCGCCTCGGGCACCTGGCCCTCGACGGCGGAGATGGCGACGGCCGCGAAGAGCACCCAGATCATGAAGTCGTTGAACTGTGTCAGGAACATGCGCCAAGCCGGCGTTCGTTCCGCGGCACGAAGCTCGTTGGTCCCATAGATGCCGAGCCGCCGCTCGGCTTCCTCGCCGGTCAGCCCCGCCTGACGGTCCACCTGCATGACGCGCAGGGCCTCCTCGGCAGAGTGGCACTGCCACGGCTCGTCAATGGAGCAAAGTGCTCCTTCAGGCGTAGGACGGCCGGGTGTGTCCTCGGGCATGCTGCCTCCAATATCAAAAGACCCCTGGTGGGTTCGTGTCCACCAGAGGTCTCGCGATCGCTTGGGCGACGGCAGGACCGGAGCGGCAAGCCGCTCGGGAATGTCGGTCTGCCTCTCCGGTCGGGGCCCTCATGACCGGAGCGCTACTCCCCTCTGACAGAAGTGAAGTTACCCCAACGCGACTAGCTGCGGCAATGCAGCTAGAGGCAGGAGTCGGACTGTGCTCCGAGATGCTTGCCCGTCGGCGTTATCGCGAGCCCCCCAAGAGCGGTCTCCCGCAGGGAAGGGGGAAGGGAGCGTCCGACCTGGCCGGCTGCGTCGACGACCTCATCGAGATGGACGGGGAACACGACGCCGGCGAGTGCGAGTTCGGCCGCTGCGAGCGCGACGGCCGCCCCGGTGGCGTTTCGCACCACGCACGGCACCTCGACCAGCCCGCCGATTGGATCGCAGACGAGCCCGAGCAGCCCCTGCATCGCGAGCGACGCCGCATGTCCGGATTCCTCGGCGGATCCTCCGGACAGCGCAACAGCCGCCGCCGCTGCCATCGCCGCACCGGTGCCTATCTCAGCCTGGCATCCGCCGGCGGCCCCCGACAGCGTCGCGCGCGCGGCAAACACCCCGCCGATACCTGCGGCCACGAAGAGTGCGTCAACGAGCTGCTCGTCGGTCGCTCCGCGAAGCCGTCCCACTTCGAGTAGCACCGCAGGGAGTACGCCAGAGGCGCCCCCTGTGGGCGCAGCAACGATGCGACCCATGGAGGCGTTCACTTCGCCGGTCGCCAAGGCGGCGGCCAGGGTCGCGGAGAAGGGGCCGCCCAGCGGTCCGCGCGTGGAGGCCGTCACCTTCGCCGCGTCTCCGCCGGTCAGCCCGGAGCGGGAGCGAACCTCCCCCGATAGGCCGAGAGAGACCGCCTCGCGCATCACACCTAGAGACTCTCGCATCTGAGCGCGCACGTTGTCCGTGTCTGTGGCGCGTTCATCGGCCTCGAGCTCAACGACGGCGGCCGCGATCGAGCCCGCCTTCTCAGCAGCTTCTTTCAGTTCTGCAAACGATCCGTAGGCCATGCCGCGCTCCTTATTGGTAAGTCCGCAGGGAGTGTATCGCAGGACAGAATCCGACCAGTTTCGTGCAGATTGTTGACGAAGCGCACGTGGCGGCATAGTATCTGCACACCAACGAAATTAGTACATGCTAAGTAACCACCCAAGGAGACGCTTCATGGCGGAGTCTGCGAACAAAGGTATCGACCCAAAACTCTGCGAGATCTGCTCTCTCGACTGCGCGCGCGTCGGAGAGACTTTCGAGATCATCTACGTTGATGACGATCATGCTCGAGTGCAAGCACTCCGCTTCGGCATGTCGCAAGGTGCATGCGTCGAGTGCGTCACTCGCATTCCGGCGGGACCTCTGGTGCTCAAGAGCGGTCGACAGGAGATAGCGGTCGGTCGCGGGCTCGCGAAGCGGATCCAGGTGCGCAAGCGCCATCTCGGCCATCACCACGCTGAGAACTAGCAAGCTCTCACACCTCAAACCTGCATACGAGAAGGCTCGAACGAGGAGACCCCATGGCCAAAACCGGTAAGACCAACCCGGCAGACGCGCTCTGCCACTGTCACCCGTCCGGGACCGAAGCCCGCGACGGTGTCGACACGGTCGTATTGGCCGGAAATCCCAACGTCGGCAAGTCGGTCGTCTTCAACGAGCTGACCGGCACCTACGTCGACGTTTCCAACTTCCCGGGCACCACCGTTGAGTTGATGCGCGGACGCTTCGGCGATATCGACATCATCGACACCCCCGGCGTCTACGGTGTCTCCTCGTTCAACGAAGAAGAGACGGTTGCCCGCGACATGATCCTTACCGGCGACGTCGTGATCAACGTCGTTGATGCGGTCCACCCCGAACGCGACCTGTTTCTCACGTTGCAGCTCATAGATATGGGCAAGCGCGTGGTCGTAGCTCTGAACATGGCTGATGAGGCGAAGAAGCGCGGTATCGGGCTGGACCGTGACCTGCTCGAAGATCTTCTCGGCGTGGCGGTGGTGGAGACCGTTGCCGTGCGCGGCGAAGGCATCAAGGAGGTCCAAGAGGCCATCGCGAGTGCCAGAACCGGCCACGCCGATCACGAGCTTGAGGTCGATCTGGTGGAGATGGCGTCTCGAGTCGGCTCTCGCGCAGAGGCGTTGATGGTGCTGGAGGGTGACGCCGTCGTCAGCGAGCGCCACGGTGTCGAGCCCGGTACTCGTCGCGACGAGATCTACCTGCGTCGCAGGGACCGGGTCAATGACATCTGTCATCACGTCATCACCGAGACGACGCAGGGCGCCTCCTTCTCGGCGCGCTTGTCCCAGTGGATGATGCACCCCCTGACGGGTGTTCCCATGCTCTTTGCCCTGCTCTACGCGATGTGGGTGGTGCTGGGGCAGTGGGTTGCGGGCGGCGTCGTCGGCGTCACTGAAGAGACGATCATGCTCGGCTACTGGGTTCCGTTCGTCGAGAGAGTGGTCAGCTCTTTCGCAGCAGAGGGGTCCGCGCTCTACACGATCCTCGCCGGCGAATTCGGCGTGCTTACGATGACTCCCACCTATCTGATCGGTGTCATTCTTCCGCTCGTCACAGGCTTCTATCTGCTGCTGTCCGTTCTCGAGGACTCTGGCTACCTGCCGAGGATCGCGGCCCTGGCCGACCGGTCGCTGACTGCGGTTGGCCTCAACGGACGGGCCGGTCTCCCGCTGATTCTGGGTCTCGGCTTCGTGACGATGGGGACTCACACGACGCGAATCCTCGCCAGCAGGAGCGAGAGCTTCATCGCCACCGCCCTCATGGCGATCGCTGTGCCGAGCTCTGCGCAGATCGCCGTCATCGCGGGGCTCATGGCCCGCACCGGCGTGTACTTCTCGGCCGCGTACGTCGGCTTCTTGCTGCTGGTCTTCGGTGCCGTTGGCGCTGTGCTCAACAAGATCGTGCCCGGCGAATCGACCGACCTGCTGATCGATCTTCCCTCGCTGAGAGTGCCGCGCCTCGACAACGTGG
>DATHUB010000349.1:0-6370 GCA_035462695.1 Coriobacteriia bacterium
ATCGGTAGCGACGCAGGCGCAGAATCCGCACTTTGATCTCAGGGATGTATGGCAGATGCGAACCCGAAGCTCAGACGCCGCATCGCACGACAGGCGCTCTAGATCATCGACGGAAGCGCGAGCGCGAATCCGGTCACCAACGAGATCATCCACAGAGCCCATGCGGTGAGGCTGAAATGGTGGAAGTTGCGCACGAGCTGCTCGCGCTTGAGTACGAGCACCGTCGTTGCCCATGCTTGCGAGGCAAGGCGGAAGGCATGGTGATCCGACATATCGCCGACGTATTTGTTCAGCGTCGGGACGATACGCAGTCGGGAGGCGCGCGCCGCTCCCTCGACCAGTCCGGGAAGATGCCTCGGCACACTCTCGGCCCCGAGCACGAAGAGCAGATCGTCGATAACCGAATTCCGAGCTCCTGGAGGCACACGTGATATCGGAGCGGCCAGCAAGCCTTCGACCAGCAGGTTGTCGGGGACGCAATATCCCGACGTCATCAGGGAATGCCGCGCATCCACGGCCACCTAACGCGCATCCGTAAACATCGATGTTTGATTCCGTTTCGTTGTCACGCATATGTCGCCTGACACGCTCGCGAAGCGCAATCTGACAGACGAGACCGGCGATGCGAGACACAGCCGGGTGAGCAATCCCGAGACCCGCGTCGGCCGCCCGTCTCTGCAGCTCAGACAGCAAGAAAGCCCCGCCACTGGGGCGAGGCTTTCGTCACTCTTCGTGGTGGCCAGAGACGGACTTGAACCGCCGACACGGGGATTTTCAGTCCCCTGCTCTACCAACTGAGCTACCTGGCCTTGTTGAGTGCCCGAGTATAGTACCCGCGCGACCCCACGAGGGTCAATCACGGCGACTTCGGCGTCTCCAACCGTACGGCGAGCACGGCTACGTCGTCGGTGAACCTTCCCCCCGCAAACTCCCGGGCTGCAGAGACTAGGCCGTGTACGAGTTCGGCAGGTTCGCAACTCGCCAGCTCCGCAAGCGTGTCATGAACGCGCTCATCACCGAAGAAAGCCTTGGCCTTGCGCGCTTCACTGATTCCGTCGCTGTAGAGGACAACGCACTCGCCCGGCTTGAGCTCGTGGCCAACGTACTCGTACTCCTCGTCCGCCACGACACCCAAGGGAGCGTTTCTCGGCAGCTCCTCGAGCACGCATCGATCGCCGCCGCAGATAACGGGGTCCGGGTGGCCGGCACTGCCCTGAAGCAACCTTCCGGTTCGGGTGTCGACGAGCATGTAGGCGACCGTCACGAACAGACCCTCATCGAGGTCCTTGTGCAGGACGTTGTTGGCATGTCCGAGCACGAATGAGGGATCCGGATCGATCTCAGCCATCGCACGAATAATGCTCTTTGCCTGCGCGGTAATGGTTGCGGCCTCGAGACCCTTGCCCGACACGTCGCCAAGCACCACCCCGACATTTCCGTCTTGCAGGCTGAACACGTCGTAGAAGTCACCGCCGATGCGAGCCGTCTCAGAGGCGGCATGGTACTCGTGAGCGATGGTCAGTCCCTCAACGTGCTCTGGCACCTTCAGCATGCCGGCCTGGAGAGTCTCGGCGACTTGCTTGTAGCGTTCCTCGCTTCCCGCCAGCTCGCGAAACAGCATCGAATACGGCCGCACGAGCGCAGTCCGGATCATTGCCAAGTAGAGCAGGCTGAAGGCGAGAACCTGGCTCAGGTGGCCGAGAAGATTGAACGTGCCGAACGGGTCGCCGTACAGCGTGAACATCAGCTCCGAGCCCACGAAGGCGCCCAACGATCCGGCAATCAGGAGGAAGACCGACCGGTCGAGAAGCCTGCGGTTCAGCCACAGCGGCACCGCCGCGATGACGAACATGGCCGCGATGATGTACTCGCTGATGATCTTGAATGGGGTGAGTCCCACCCCCTCGACGAACGCGTCTGGGAAGTTCTGCCACCACATCGTTGAGGCGAGTGCCAAAGCCACGGTCACGATGAGCGCCGCAAGGGTCAAGCGCGTGGGCACTCGGCGGTGAAAGAAGATCGGAGCTATGAGGAATGATGCGGCCAGAAGATAGCGCTGAATGATGAATATCTGTGTCGGGAGGTTGGCGTCGAAGCCGGGGAAGATGCCCAAGCCCCGGTAGGCGAGGGTGTGCGGCACGCCGAGAACCGTGAAGCCGAGCATCGCGATGCCGAGGAACAGCACATAGTCACGCTCGAAAAGGTAGCGGCAGTTCCAGGCGATCACGAAGATCGTGCCAGCGACGACCATGCAGAACAGCTCGACTACGGTGTGGAAGACGGGGTAGTTGTACGACGCGATCCAAGTGAACATCGCTGCGAGGACTAGCCCAACCAGAAGCGCGTATCGCGGGCGGATCGGTGCAAGCCGTCCCGCCGTCTGTAGCTCCCTCATTAGTGCCGCCCGTCTTCGCACCCGATGGATTGCGAACACTCCAGGCCGAATCATCGCATCTGCAACGATAGTTTTCCACAGGCAGACGGACGCGCTCGGCCGCCACGGCACTCACCCGTGAGGGCTCACCGAGCGTACAGGAGCACGATCGTGCTTCCGGGCGAAACCGCCGTATCCCCCTCCGGCGACTGAGCCAGAACGTCATTGGAGTTCTCGGCAGTCCCGTCCGTGACCAGAGGCTGGGACTTCAGTCCCGCTTCCGCGAGAGTCTCCTGCGCGTCCGGCAGCTCCTCCCCAACGACATCGGGAACGGCGACGGTGGTCGCGTCCTCCGGTGGTCCTGAGGACACGATGAGCGCGACGGTCGCACCCGCAGCCGCGCTTTCCCCTGGTGCCGGGAGCTGCGAAATCACTACACCGGCAGCAACCTCGGAGTTTGGGTTCTCCACGATGAGAACTCGCAGGCCAAGGCCCTCGATAGTCGACTCGGCATCGGTGCGCGTTATCCCCGCGACGTTCGGCACGTCGACAGAAGACGACGTCACGGCCTCGGCGATCACGAGGGCAACGGTGGTTCCCGCAGCAACGCGAGCTCCCTGCGTGGGATCCTGCGCGATGACCGTTCCGGGCTCCGCGTCTTCGTCCTGCCGAGTGGAGGTGCTCGTTCTCAGCCCGAGCGCTTCCATCGACTCGACCGCCTCGGCCTGAGACAGCCCGCGCACATTCGGCACCCGGATGAGTGTCTGCTCCGCGGCCGCAACAACCGCGAGCGTGACGTCGCTCCCGCGTGGCACGCGCTCGCCAGCTCGGGGGGACTGGTCCGCGACGGTACCGGCGGCGGCATCGCCGGGGTTCTCGGCAGGGCCAACGACAGCCTCAAGCCCCGCATCCTGCAACTCGGCAACAGCCTCCGCCTGTGTCTGCCCAACCACGTCGGGCACTGTGACCTGGCGCGCCCGGCCGAGGAAGAAGAATGCGAGCAGCGCGAGGATTGCGACCGTCAGCAGTGCAGCCATCAACCACGGAGTCCGGCTGACCCGGTGCTCCGTCACTGTGGTGAGCGTGGCGCGGCTCGGCACCTGAGCCATCACGACACCCGCCGGAACGGTCGCGCTGTAATCCCCAGCGGTCTGAGGAGTCAGATTCGCCGAGTGAATCGCCGCGACCGCTTCGGCCTCATTCATCCCGACCACGTCGGGCAGCTGAACGGCGCTGCTGGAGGATGCGGCGGGCCCGTTTGAGACAAGCAAGACGATCTCGGAGCCCGAGCCTCCGGTCGTCCCACCGGAGGGAAGCTGCGCCATGACGCGGCCTTTCGCGTACGACCGGCTGTAGTCATTGAAGATGCGAGCATTGAATCCGGCGGACTGCAGATGCGAGAGTGCGCTGCCTTGAGGATGTCCTACGACGTCGGGCACCGACAGATACGCTGCTGGCGCCGTCGGTTGCGGACCGCGCGAGACGACGAGCACGACCCGTGAGCCGGTCGGCACGGTCGGAATCGCGAACGACGTGGTCTCGGACATGGGTCCCACCTCCGGGGGGCCGATCAACAAGGCGCTGAACAGTCCTATTGTTCCCGAAGAGGGCGACCCGTGCTCACGCGACTGGCAGAACCTGCTGGCTGGCCCGGGTTACGGCCGCTAACAGCAGCAGCTGCCACCGCCGTCACTGCCGCCACCGCCACAGCAGCTTCCGCCGCTTCCGCACGTGTCGGGCCCACCGGCGATAAGCGACTTGACGTCGTCAAGCTTCGGGACTCGGCCAGCCACCTTAACCTGTCCGTTGATGACCAGGGCCGGTGTGCTCATGACTCCGTAGGCCATGATCTGTGCGAAGTCGGTGACGTGCTCGACCTCAGCGTCGACGCCAAGGTGTTCAACTGCTTCCTTGACCACGCGGTCGAGTTCGTTGCACTTCGCGCAGCCGCTTCCGAGAATCTTGATCTCCACTCGTTTCTCCTTCTTCGCTAGCAACAGTTGTCCGAGCCGGGACCGCAGTCACAGTTCGGTTCGGTTCCATGGATCCAGCCATTAATGATTGCGGCTGCACATCCTACGCCCGCATCAACACTGATCACGCCGGCCGAGCAGTTGCGCTCGCACGCTCCGCACTCGATGCACGCGTCACGGTCGATGATGTACGCCTTGCGCTCGCGCATCTCGAAGACGCCATGCGGGCACACCTGGACGCACATCCTGCAGCCGGTGCACTTCTCGGCATCCAACTCGAGCGTTACGACGTTATCGATGTATCTGAGGCCACTCATCTCATCAACCCTCTCAGATCCACATTGACACGAGCCAAAGCGCCACCGCGACCAAGCCGCCTGTGATCTGCCACGGGAGAGTCAAGCGCATCTCGTGCTCGACACCGGAAGGCGACGTGATCGGGGAAGCGCCCGTGAAGTTCATGGCAACGTATGAGGCGATCACGACCGTGGCGACGCCGGCTGCGGTCGCGGCCAAAGGCCCGATCGCGCTCCAAGTCAGTGCGGCCAGTCCAGCCCCGGCAAGCGCCCCGACGAGCGCACCCTTAGCCGAGAACGCTCGGAAGGGCAGCCATGGAAGCAGCAGCGGCGTAAGAAGCCCTCCCGCGACAAGTCCAGCATACGCGGCGAGAACGGCAGTCCCGCCGCGGAGCGCGACCATCGCCCACGAGAAACCCCAAGCGCCGATCCCACTCGCGAGCGCCGAAGCGGCCAACCACGCGAGCGTCTTTGGCCGCCAGCCGATAGAGAGTTCGACTCCGGTGAGCACGAACCGGTCTCGGAGGCCGAAGGTCACGCGCCGCATCTCCTCCGTGGCCTTCATGCCGTTTCGCAGGAACTCCGGGATGTCGGCGGCGCGAACCGGACCGTACACAACCCGAAACCCTGTGAAGGCTTTGACATCGTGGGCTGCGATGCCGGGCGCTCCTAGCTGGGGGAGAACCAGGGTGCGGTGCTCGACCACGTCTGAAAGTCCCGTCTCGATGACCTTTCGGCAGAGCTCGATCGTCGAGAAGGTCTCCTTGCCTGCAGCGCACCACACGTTGATGCCCTTGGTATCGAGCACGAGGAGCCAAGCGTCTATGCCGGTGAGCTCCGAGCGCACGATGTCGAAGGTGAGTTTGTAGTTGGCGGTCACGAGCACGGGCGATGCGGGCGTCGGAGCGCCCACTTGGTACAGCCCCGGCTCGACGCTGTAGCCGTAGCGGCGGATACCCAGGCGCACCTTGAAGGCGCCCAGCCGGTCGGCCGGCAGGAGAGTCGTCGCGACGGCGGTCGCATCAGGCACGGCGCAACGCCTCCGCGAGGCGGGGCGGGAGTCCTGCGGCGAGCACTCGGTCGGCCACGGCATCCACGTCGTAGGCGACGCGGTGGAACGCGACTCCAACCCACGCGCCGCCGGCGCTCTCGGCTGCCGCGTCGTTGCCCGCGAACCGCTCGACCTCCTCGGCGCTCCCGATCACGACCTCAGCCCAGCAGGCCCTGGGGTCGCCGTCCTTCGGCTTGCCGACGCTGCCGTCGCTCACAAAATGGGCGGTCCGGCCCGACTCGAGCCTCACCGCGCGGTGGTACGGAATGTGGACATGGCCGAAGCAGATGACGTCGGCGTCGGCCTCTTCGGCAAGTCTCGCCAGATGCCAGTCAGGACGATCGAGCATCAGGTACTCGTTGATGCGCCGAGGGGACCCGTGAGATAGGAGGACGCGCACGCCCTCGGTCTCGCAGCGCAGTTCGTCGCGAAGGCCTGCGAGGTACGCGTGTTCCTCGTCGTCGAGAGCCGCATCCGTCCACGCGTAGCTCGCGTCGCCGTCTTCTCGCGCTTCGGGCGTCCCGTAGTAGCATCCGCACTGCCCCTTGCGCCCGCCCACACCGTCGTCGTAGTTGCCGCGAATGACCGGGTCGCCGGTCGCCTGCACGCGGGCGATGACTGCCGAGGGATCCGGCCCGTACCCGACCAGGTCGCCGAGACAGTAGTGCTCCGTCAT
>DATHUB010000350.1:0-5285 GCA_035462695.1 Coriobacteriia bacterium
GTGGAGTCCCTCCGCGGAAGCCGCGAACGGCTTCGCGCAGTCGGTCTCGACGCGCAGACCTGCGAGATCCTCGGCGTCAAGCCGGCCGGGCTGTAAGGGGAGATGGAGATGTCGACAGATACCGCCAAGATGCCCATCGAGGGCTACCTGCAGGTCGCACCCACCGTCACCCGCGAGGGAGACGTCGCAACGATCGACTGCAGAAGCGTCTACTACAAGTACGTGAACGAGGCCGTCCGCGCCGCGTTTGCGGACGGCGTGAAGACGGTCAAGCTGCTCAACGTCAACGGTCAGCGCTACATCGGGACGGGGATCAAGGGCAAGGGCCTGCGCATAGAGGTGCACGGCACCCCTGGTCAGGACATGGCGATGTTCATGGACGGGCCGACGCTCGAGGTATTCGGTAACGCACAGGATGGCGTGGGCAACACGATGAACGCCGGCACCGTCATCGTGCATGGCGACGCCGGAGATGTTCTCGGCTATGGCATGCGCGGGGGCAAGGTGCTCATCAAGGGCGACGTCGGCTATCGGGTCGGCATCCATATGAAGGCCTACGAAGACCTGCGTCCGATCATGGTGTGTGGGGGCAAGGCCCGTGACTTCTTCGGCGAGTACATGGCGGGAGGGCTGCTCGTGCTGCTCGGCATGAACTCGCGTCTCGAGGGGCCGCTCGTCGGCGGCTACCTCGGCACCGGCATGCACGGCGGCGAGATCTACGTGCGCGGCGAGGTCGAGCCATGGCAGTGCGGCAAAGAGGTCGGTGTGTTCACCGCCACGGAAGAGGACTTGGCAGCACTGAGGCCGGTGCTGGCCGAGTACTGCGATGCGTTCGACATGGACCTCGAAGAGGTGCTTTCGGGGACCTTCACACGACTTGTGCCCGTCAGTCATCGTCCGTACGGGAAGCTGTACACCTAACTGTAGCGTCACTCGAACAAACACACGCCGGGCGGCGCGATTCCTTTCCGAGGATGCGCCGCCCTTCGCGTTCTTGGTAGTTGGACCACGACCGTGACGATTCGGCCGCCGAAGCGCATAAAGCGAAACAGACACGAAACACAACCGCCCGTATCGTTGTCTCACGTGATTCTCGGCAACGATCGTGAACGTACAGTTCACGCCTGAGAAGGAGGTCTTGCATGGCACCGAAGTTCGATAAGGACTACGTCCTCAAGACGGTGGAGGAGCGCAACGTCAAGTTCGTTCGCTTCTGGTTCACCGATGTTCTTGGCGTTCTGAAGTCGTTCGCGGTCACCGACAGCGAGCTCGAGGGTGCTTTCGAAGAGGGCATGGGCTTCGACGGTTCCTCGATCGACGGTTTCACTCGCATCCAGGAGTCCGACATGGTCGCGTTCCCCGACGCCTCCACGTTCCAGGTACTCCCGTGGCGTCCCGAAGAGCAGGGCGTTGGCCGCATCTTCACCGACATCACGACCCCCGACGGCAAGCCCTTCGACGGCGACCCCCGCTACGCGCTCAAGCGCATGCTCAAGAAGGCCGCCGACATGGGTTACACCATGTATGTCGGCCCCGAGCTCGAGTTCTTCTACTTCGCCGATGACCAGGGCACTGAGATCCTGGACAAGGGCGGCTACTTCGACCTCACCCCGCTCGATCTCGCGAGCGACCTCCGCCGCGAGACCGTTCTGACCCTCGAGAAGCTCGGCATTCCGGTCGAGTACTCGCACCACGAGGTCGCCTGGTCGCAGCACGAGATCGACCTGCGCTACCAGGAGGCGCTCACGATGGCCGACGCCGTCATGACTTACCGCCTCGTGGTCAAGGAAGTGGCGATGCAGAACGGCGTGTACGCGACGTTCATGCCGAAGCCCATCGCCGGGATCAACGGCTCGGGAATGCACGTTCACCAGTCGCTCTTCACCAAGGACGGTAACGCCTTCTTCGACGCCAGCAAGCCGGGTCACCTGAGCGACGTATGCCGCCACTACATCGCCGGCCTGCTCAAGTACGCGCCCGAGTTCTGCGCGGTCACCAACCCGCTCGTGAACTCGTACAAGCGCCTGGTTCCGGGCTACGAAGCACCTGTCTACGTCTCGTGGGCGCAGGCAAACCGCTCGGCCATGGTGCGCGTGCCCCTGTACAAGCCCGGCAAAGAGGCCGCCACCCGCCTCGAGCTCCGCTCGCCGGACCCCTCGTGCAACCCGTACCTCGCCTTCGCCGCCATGCTTGGCGCCGGCCTGAAGGGCATCGAGGAGAAGCTCGAGCTCATGCCTGAGGCCACGAACGACATCTTCGAGATGACCCCCGCCGAGCTCGCGGCGGCCGGCATCGAGACGCTGCCGGGCAACCTCGGCGAGGCCATCGAACTCTTCGAGAAGTCGGAGACGATGAAGGAGATCCTCGGCGAGCACATCCACACCTTCTACAGCAAGAACAAGAAGGCCGAGTGGGCGGACTACATCAAGGACGTCTCGCAGTGGGAGCTCGACCGCTACCTGAGCACCATCTAGTTAGAAGCTACTGCTGAAGCACGGCAATGACGCCGGGCGGGGGAGACCTCGTCCGGCGTCGCCTCTTTCTTCGATGTCTCCGCCGACGGGAGCGTTAGAATCATGCACATGAAACGCGTCCTCATCGTCTCCGACGACATCCACACCCGCGCTTGGTTCACGCAGTCGCTAGCGGAACTCGACGTCAGTAGCGCCGAGAGCTCGCTGGGGGACATGCAGCGTCGCCTTCTCGAGGGCGAGTGCGACTTGGTCGTGGTTGATGGTGGCCGCAGCCCCGAGGTGCTCGCTCAAGTGGTGGAGCACGCGGCGTCGGGCGGGCTGGATCTGAAGCTGCTCGTGGTTGTGGAGGCCGAGGGGCTGCTGGCGCTGCGCCTGCCCGTGCGCGTGCCGAGCGACTTCTTCGTGCGAGGCGGGAGCGCCGAAGAGCTGGGTGCGCGCGTCCGCGTGTTGCTGTGGCCAGGCGAGGAGGTCATTCGGCAGGAACTCGTGCGCATCGACAACCTGACGCTTAACCTGGCTACCTACCAGGCCTATCTCGACGGGGTTGCGATCGACTTCACCTACCTCGAGTACGCTCTGTTCGCCTTCCTTGTCACGCACCCCGGCCGAACGTACTCGCGCGAGATCCTGTTGCGCCGAGTGTGGGGGAGCGACTACTACGGCGGCTCACGCACGGTCGACGTCCACGTGCGGCGCATCAGATCCAAGATCGGGGCCGAGCTCTCGCGCCGACTGGAGACCGTCCGCAACGTCGGCTACCTCTGGAACGCGTGAGTCCGCGACGCCGGCGCGTCAGGACTCAGCCCTTCACGGTTCCCAGGTAACGATAGCTGGCCTTCTCCAAAGGTTCGCACTCTCCGCGGATGCCCTGCGCCGCCATGAACCGGCACATCTCCTCAGGCGTGTAGAAGGCGCCCGGCTCGCCGAGGAGCCTCTCGGCGGCCACGATGACGCGCATCACCGCTCCACGGGGGTCCAGTTCCATGACGAGCACTCGGCCGTCTTGGCGAACTACTCGCGCAAACTCCCTCACGGCTCCCGGCTGATCCCTGAAGTGGTGAAAGGCGTCGGTGACGATGAGTGCATCGAAGCTGTCGTCGTCGAAAGGCATCTTCTCCGCCGTGCCGAGGACTCCGCGCACATGGTCATCGGCAGGGAGGTAGCGGAGCATCTGTGGAGTCGGGTCCAGCACCGTGACGTCCGCGCCCGAAACCCGGTGGAGTCGGCGTGCCAAGGCACCGGTTCCGCCGCCGACGTCAAGGATCCGTGGTTGCCGAAGGCCAGGTGAGGTGGGATCGGGAAGAAGAAGGGCGGCCAATCGGGCGACCTGTTCGTCGTCCCAGCGATCCGCGAAGTGCCCGAAGATAGGTGCCGACCAGCTGAAGACGCTCATGACCGATCCACCCCGTGTCGTTGCCCTCGGGTACACTCGATGCGGGCGGGCTCTCAGCTTGCCTTCCGCAGTCCAGCACCCGCCAACACGTTCTCGAAAGGCTCCTAGATGTCGGAGCGAACGATAGCCGTCCTCGATGGCAACAGCTTACTGCACCGCGCTTTCCACGCGCTTCCGGAGACCATGACGGCTCCCGATGGGCGGCCCACCAACGCGGTGTTCGGCTTCCTCTCCATGCTCATCAGGCTGATCGCCGACCTCCGGCCCGACGGGGTGATCGTCGCTTTTGACCTCGGCAAGCCCGAGTTTCGAATGAAGGCGCTCGAGCAGTACAAGGTGCACCGGCCGCCGATGCACGATGCGCTGCGCGTCCAGTTCCCCATGGTGAAGAAGATCGTGACCGCGATGGATCTGCCGATCGTGGAGCTTGACGGGTGGGAGGGCGACGACATTCTGGGAACGCTTGCCCGCCGGGGCGAAGCCTGCGGACTGACGATGCTCCTGGTCACCGGCGACCGCGACGCGTTCCAACTCGTGACCGACACCGTTCGCGTCGTGACTACACGCAAAGGCGTCACCGACATCGCGGTGATGGGGCCGACCGAGGTAGAAGAGCGTTACGGCGTGCGGCCGGACCAGATCCCCGACTATCTCGGGCTCAAGGGTGACACGAGCGACAACATCCCGGGAGTGCCCGGTATCGGGGAGAAGACCGCCGCGAAACTCCTGCAGCAGTACGGCACTCTCGAGGAGGTCATCGCCGCCGCTCAGCGAGGTGAGATCACCGGTCGCGCCGGCACGAACCTGGTCGAACACGAGGATGCCGCCCGAGCGAGCCGCACGGTCGCGACGATCGCCTGTGACGTTCCCGTGGACCTCGATCCCGAAGCCGTCAGCTTCGGCACCTACGACCCCAATGCGGTTGCCGAGGCCTTCGGGGAGTTGCGACTCACCACACTCCTCGAGCGCCTGCTCGCGCTCGGCGGCGCCGGAGGCGGAACCGCGCGAGTCTCGAGCGCCGCGGGCACGGGCGTGGCTGGCCCTGCGCCCGCCAAGGCGCCCGTCGCTGCAGCTTCCGGGGGGCCGCAGCCCGTGGCCGCCGGCACGCCGACGCATCGCGCCATTCTGCGGGGCACCGCGGCGATGGAGCGGGTGCGCGCTTGGTGCGCGGAACAGGCAGCCGCCGCCTGATCCGCCGGTTGGCTGGGTGCGGCATTCGGCGCCCCCGGCGACACCCTCTTCGCCGAGGAGCCTCCGCTCGCCGTGGCCGGCCCCGGCGAGGTCGCTCTCGTCTCGGCCGATCAGGCCCTCGAAGCCTTGGAGTTGCTGGTCGATTCGGGGCGTCTTGCCGCAGCGGACGCCAAGTCGCTGCTGCAGCGTCTCTGCCCGCCGGATGAGTCGGAGGCCTGCAGCATAGA
>DATHUB010000351.1:0-4624 GCA_035462695.1 Coriobacteriia bacterium
TCGCACGATCCTACGTCTTCGACATCACGGGCGCGATGCATGACACGACAGGCAGGGTTCGTTTCACCTTCTTGTTCAAGACCTACATCGACATGATCGGCTTCGACACTTCGGCAGACCAGACTCTCGAGGTCACTGAGGTGCCGATGGAGTCGGCCACACTGGGTTGGCATGGCATCGACGCCAAGACGGCGACCGGCGACATCTACGACTACGCCTACGGTCAGACCGGCAGCCCGATTCCGACGATTCCCGGCACATACACCAAGTTCGGCAACGTCACATCGTTGCTGCACGGCACCGACGACAAGTTCTTCATCTACGGGACGTGTGACGAGATTCAGATGCGCTTCGAGCCCGTCGCTGCCCCGGCGCAGGGTCTCAATCGTCGCTACGTCGCCTTCATAGACGGCTACTACAAGTCCGACAAGTCGCTCGTCCCGCTCGAGGTCTCCCCGCTGCCTTTCTCCGCAATGAGTAACTATCCGTACCCTGAGACTGAGAGCTACCCCGCCGACTCCGACCACGCCACCTACCTGTCACAGTGGAATACAAGGGTCGAAACGGGTGAGCCACGAGTACCGGTCGGGGAAGCGGGACTGACCGATGACGGTACCCACCGCTCATTGAACGTCGACTACGTCTCCCTCGAGGTGGGCTACCAAGACGCTACCGCGTCCACTGCGGGCGGTTGCTCTATGTGCCATAACGTTCACGGCCAGCCCGATGCAGAGACTGGGGCAATGACGGTAGGTTCCGTCTGGAAGAGCGAGGACCGGCTCTGCACCGGGGACGGTGCGAGCGGCTGTCACGCCAGCACGACCGCTTCTTCCGCGGGAGTGAACATCGCCGCCGCATTCTCCGGCACAGATCCCCGCATGCACCACGACGTGGCGCCGAAAGACCAGAGGGCGACCGGGTCCAAGATCGCGTGCTCCAGTTGTCACAACCCGCATCGCGATAGTGGCGGCTCAAAGATCTCGAATCCTGACGCTAAGGGTTCGGCGGCCACTGGAACTTCGAGGTACCTCAATGCCGATGGCAAGATGTATGTGCTCGTCGGAGCGCTCCACGACGGCGCCAAGCCGGTAATCAGCGCGGTCTCGCTCGACGCCTCAGCGCTGTTCACTGCCCCGCGCGTATCTTGGACGACGAACGAGGTGGCCTCGACGTGGATCGACTGGGGGACAACTACCTCCTACGGCGAAACAGCCGGCGGCAACACCCCGGTCACCTCGCATTCGGTGGTCATGTCAGGCCTGACAGCCAACGTCACCTACCACTACCGGCTGCGCTCGGCGGACCAGCTCGGCAACGAGCAGGTAAGTGCCGACTACACGTACACACCGCTTGCGCCTCCGGCCCTTCCGGTGCCGACGCCGGCGCCTGATACCGCCTTCGACAACGGCGCAGGCGTGCCTTACACCCTGAGCTGGTCGGCTGTCACGTCTCCCGACGGTGACCCCGTGCAGTATCAGCTCGTGGTCGATGCTACGGCCTACCCATGGCAGTCTGCGAACTCGAAGACGCTCACGATGTGGGGCGGACAGCACTCATGGAAGGTGCGCGTGCGCGATGCCGTGCACATTGACGCCGCCACGCCGTACACAGAGGCGGACGTCTTCTACGTAACCGACAACACGATCTACTCGGGCTCGTGCCCGTTCCTCTTCACTTGGGATGGCGACAGCTACGAGTTCGAAGCCGATACCTTTGTCGGTGGCCGCATTGGAACAAAGCGCGGCGCGAGTTATCTGCGGCCGACACCGAGTGACTCATACGTTGTTCGGACACCAGTTGCCGAGAAGGACGGGTCTCTCGAGTTCCGGCTTGTCGAGGAGCGCTACGAAACGGATTACCTAGACAAGATCTCGCTGAAGGCCGTCGATGCGCCTGCCGGTGCTCGGGTCTTCGCCGAGAAGCCGGTCAGTGGCGCTCCGTACCCGACGTTCCCGGGCTCGCTGCATACCGTTCGAGATCTGCGTGCGCCACTCTCCGCCCGTCATCTGAACAGCGACACCGACGTCCTCGGCAAGATCTCTGCCGACGACGGCGAGCAGCTGGTGCTCAACGAGCAGCGCGAGGCCGATTTCACCTACCAGACCATCGAGATGGACCTAGGCGACGTTGCAGATGCGCCGAAGGTCAAGATCGTCATGGACGCTGTCTCCTGCTTCCCCGTCACCACTGAGGGCCTCGCTCACTCGGCGACATTCAATTCCCGGACGAAGCTCGAGGTCCAGGACAACGCCGGCGTGTGGCAGACGGTGCCGACGAGCGTCGCATCGCTGACCCTGCCGCCGGAGTTCTCGCGCCCGTTCATCTTCGACATCACGAACGCAGCCCGTAGCAGCTCCGGCAAGGTGCGCTTCACCTACCTCTACAAGACCTACATCGACTCGATTCAAGTCGACACGTCTGCCGATGAGCCCATTACGGTAACCGACGTTCCGCTTGATTCGGCGACGCTGGCAAGTCATGGCGTCGACGAGCAGACCGGAAACGGCGACATCTCGGAGTTCAACTACGGCGAGGCTGTGTCACAGGGCGAGCTGTTCCCGGGTGCCTATACGAAGTACGGCGACGTCTCTCCGCTGCTCTCTGGCTCAGACGACAAGTTCGTCATCGCGGGGCAGGGCGACGAGCTGACCTTGCGCTTCACACCTCCCGCCGAGCCTGCACAAGGTCTGGCGCGACAGTTCGTCTTCGACGTTGACGGCTACTACAAGGACGCCAAGACGGACCTCGCGCGAACCGTGGAGCCGCTGCCGTTCCACGCCATGAGCAACTACCCGTATCCCTCCACCGAAAGCTACCCCTCGGACGCTGAGCATGACGCGTACCGCGTCGAGTGGAACACGCGCATCGTTGAGGCCGAGAGCAATCAGGCTGCAGCCAGCACGGGCTCGCTCCTCGCACGCCTAGTCGAGGCCGTCGAGTCCGCCTTCGACTCGGTGCGTGACGCCGCAGTCGCCCTTCTTGATGGGGGCACCAATAGGATCGTGGTTGCCAAGGCCGATGAGACACAGCGAATCCACTACTCGGTGAACACCGATCGTCTCGGCGTACGTCTGACTCTGCAGGACGGCAGCCTCGCGACCGCTGCGGTCGCAAACGCATGGCAGAGCACCGGTTCGGCGCCAACACCCGCGGGACCTGGCTCCGTTGTTGTCGCAGCGTCGACCCAAATCGCTGCCAAGGACGGTGACTACTGGATCACTGATCTCGCGACGACCGATCGCAACACCAACTGGCAGCTCGCCGAAGTGCAGCTAACGGAGTCGGCTCGCAAGAGCGTACACAACGTGTTCGTCGAATGGGTCGGTCACGGTGAACCAACGGCGACCTACCCGACCTCGCTGTATCTGTGGAACTTCGAGACGAACGCTTGGGATGTCAAGGCCAGTGGCCAGGCTGCAACAGACCTCGCCTTCAATGCCGAAGAGGAGCAGACCGACAACTCGTTCTGCCTCAAGTGCCACGATGGCACCGCACCCTCTGGCGTCACGCTACCTGCCGGCTCTCGCGATATCGCAACGGCGTGGACGGCAACGACCGGTGACGTCCATGGCGCGGCGGTAGGCAGCGGCAACTACCAGAGTGGCTTGTCACCCGAGTACAAGGCGGGTCAGCCTGCCATTCCTTGTGGTACCTGTCACGACTCGCACGGCACGGGCAACCTCTATCACCTGAGATCGACCATCAACGGCAAGTCCGGAATCTCGGCCGCCACCGGGTCGACCGTTGAGAGCGCGTGTCGCGCATGCCATACAGGTGATGCGGGTGTCTGGCACCAGTCGTGCAACGACTGTCACTTCGACCCCGAGAGTCACGTATCGGCTCCGTACGTCGGGGCTGGTCAGGACTGCGCCTCGTGTCACTCGCACGCAAAGACGTGGTCCCACCCGGCTTCCTGCCACTGCGGGCCATGGCCGAGCACTTTCAAGACGTTCTAGGCGCGAGGCAAGCCTTAGGTAGGAGATGTTCGAAGGGTCCGTCTCGAAAGGGACGGGCCCTTCGTGCGAGAGTCGTGGCCAACGTCCTCGCAGGCTGCGCTTCTGCATTGCATTCTCCATCCTCCAGAAGGATGAACCCGCATCCGTTTCAAATTCCTTGCAGGTGAAACGGGATGCATGTCGAACTCCGTTCTGATGTGCATTGCGCCGCCAACCGTGGTGTCGCAGGGACGCCGGAGTGCAGGGGTGCGCTTCGGCATTAAGCGGGGGGAAACGACATGGGAACGAGCGCCTCTAGACTCGCTCGCTTCACGCTGGCCACACTGGCCGTCTTGCTGCTGTTCGCGATGTCCGTGACGAGCGCCTTCGCCGCGAGCACCTATTTCGAGCAGGCGCCGGGCGTCAACGGCATCAGCACGACGGCGATGCCGCTGATCTCGGTCAAGGTCTCGGACCCGGCGGGTATCTCCACCGGCTTCCAGATCAAAGTCGACGGGGTCTCGAGGACGCCGAAGACGAAGTGGGGGCCGGGCAACGCCTGGGTCCAGCTCTACTACCAGACGACCGCTCCTCTCGGAAACGGCAACCACACCGTCTACGCCTCGGTGTTCACCGGGGCGGGGCGCACCTCGACCACCTGGAACTTCACCCAGAAGGTCCAGCCGACC
>DATHUB010000352.1:0-4252 GCA_035462695.1 Coriobacteriia bacterium
GCCAAAGCCGTACTACACGAGCGTCTCGGATATCGACCTGACGAGCACCACCGGCAACCCCAACTACCGATGGACCGTTGGACCCCTGTCGAACGCCGACATGTCGACGAAGATCCGCGCGAAAGTTGGTGCCTCGCTCTCGGCCCCCGCCCCGTACGTCATCATCGGGATTCGCCTCGTGCAGCCGTCTTCCGGTTACGCGCGCTACGCCGATGTTGAGTGGAGCAACGGCGACATTCACCGGATTCGGGGCGACCAAGTCCGATCTGCACTCGGCCTGAAGTCCACCCACTTCGGCATCAAGATGCGCCGGGACCAGTCGAGTTCGACCGTGACCAAGCAAGGCACCTGGAAGACTTCATACCTAGCGGGTGACTCCGGCGGTAGCCACATCATGAGCAGGACCAAGGGCCAAAGCGTCACGACGAAGTTCTACGGTCCTAAGGTCTCTTGGATCGGCGGGAAGTACCGTAGCTACGGCAAGGCGGACGTCTACATCGACAACGTGAAGGTTGCGACCGTCGACCAGTACAGCGCCACGCGCCAGTACCAGCGTGTGCTGTTCAGCAAGAGCGGGCTGTCCTCGAGCGCACACACGATCACGATCAAGGTGCTCGGCACCAAGAACGCAGCGTCCGAGTCGACGTGGGTGAACGTCGACGCCTTCGACGTCATCGGTGGCTGGGCGCCGTAGTCGGCGAGTCGCGCGGGGCCTGCCGGAGACGCCCCGTCCGCTAGTTGGTGTTGATAGGCTCCACAGGCACTCGCGCGAGGTCCCAGTCCTTGCCGATCACCACGAGCACGTCGGTGTCGAACGAGTACATGCCTCGGCTCTCCACCAGCTTCGCTCCGGGCGGCAGCGCCGCCGCCACTTGCGCGGCGTTGGCTTGGTCGGTCTTGAAGACCACGAGCGTCTTGTCGTAGACGAAGCGGCTCGCGTTGCCCACCTCTTGCACGTCGAAGCCACGCGCCTTGACGATCGAGGACGCTTGGCTGGCACATCCCGCGATACCACCGCCATTGCGAACGGTGACTGTGATGTCGCCCGGCTCCTTGGCGCTTACCGCGCTCGCTTCTACCTTGGAATCCTCGGCATCGGGCGTCTCACTGCCGTCAAAGCTTCGGCCCTTCTTCATCTTCTCGATGAGTTCGGCCTTCTTGACCTCATCGATGTAGATGAACGGGGTACGCCACTCGCCCTCGAGCGTTGCCGTATACATCTTCTTACTGCCGGCGCCGCGCATAGCCTGAGCGGTGCGAATCATCTCCATGAGCGACATGTCGGTCTTGATGTAGGGGGCGACCGAGCTCACGACGCGCGGCACCTTGGTCAGGTTCTGGCTCTTGGCCACCTGATCGGCGAGCGCCTTGAAGAAGATCTGCTGGTTCTTCATGCGTGAGAAGTCCTGGTCGGCGAACTGATGGCGAGCGCGAACGAAGGTCAGAGCATGATCGCCGTCGAGGAGCTGGTATCCGGCGTCGATATGGCTCGCGCTCCGGTTGTGACTCGCTGCCTGCCGGTCGTCGATCACGACAGGCACGTCGATCCAGACACCGCCCAGCGCATCGACCGCTTTCTTGAAGCCCTTGAAGTCGACGTGCATGTAGTGGTTGATCGGCACGCCCGTCAGCTGCTTAACAGCCTTGATCGCGCCCTCTTCACCGCCGTAGGTGAATGCCGAGTTGATCTTCACGGCCCCGTGGCCGGCGATCTCTACGCGTGTGTCGCGAGGGATCGAAAGCATCCACATCTTCTTCTTCTTCGGGTCGACCTTGGCCAAGATCATCGTGTCCGTGCGATACGGCTCGTCCCTGCGCTTGTCGCCGCCGAGCAAGAGCACCGTGTACGGCTCCTGCGGCTTGGCCTTCTCCAGGCTCGGCGCGAGCTTCTCGGCCTTCACGACCATCGTGTTCTGAAGGGTGCTCACCCAAGCCCATGCAGCGATACCACCGGCAACGAACACCAGCGCAACGACAGCCAAGACCGCAAGTGCCGCTCGCTTGTACTTGCGGTTTCGCCGTTCGCGCTCGGCCCGAAGACGCGCGGGCGCCTTCTCAAGCGAAGCGGTGCGCTTCGTGTTCGGATCGCTCAACCGGTACTGCTCGTCACCGAGCGGATGGGGCCGCGTTCTCGCGGTCGGTCCACCGAGAGAGCGAATGCCCTTCCTCGAATGCTCCGCCGCGCGCCCGGCCGACCGTTTCCGGTCAAACGGGTTCTTCTTGTTTGCCGAGTGCTTGCCCATAACCCTCCGTATAGCGCGAGCTGCGCCAGAAGTCTGCTCTATTCAACACGCCCATACCACGGACGGATGATAACCATACACATGTATGGCACGCCGAAAGACAACTCGTAACCAGACTGCAACAGCGCAGCCGGCGACAGTTAGGAGACATCTTACGGAATCACGGCAGCGAGCAGTAGCGATGCTCGGCAACCGGGACAAGTTGGGAGAGCAAAGGGCGCGCCGATGCTGCAGTCATGCGCGACGCGCGCGGGCCCCTAGAGACAGACGACTCGTTCACAGGCGTACTCGCGCATCGCATTCCTTGTGTCCAGGACAAGGCTGGCATTGTCGGCCACTAGCCGGTAATCGATGCCGCTATGCGCGGTCAACAACAGAACCGCGTCGCTGTTACTCACCGTGTCTGCTGTAAGTTCTGTCCGGGAGAGGGCTCGGCCATCGATCATGAACGCGGGAACGTGAGGATCGTGATACGCGAGGTCGGCTCCCTTGTCTGCGATCAGCTCGGCGATACGGATGGCCGGACTCTCTCGCATGTCGTCGATGTCGGACTTGTACGCCACTCCCAGCAGGAGCACGCGGCTTTCGGAAAGGGCTTTACCTTGGTTGTTCAGCGCGTCCATTAGGCGCTGCACAACGTAGTACGGCATGTTCTCGTTGACCTTGCCGGCCAGTTCGATGAACTCCGTATGGAAGTCGTACTCGCGGGCTTTCCACGAGAGGTAGAAGGGATCGATCGGAATGCAGTGCCCTCCCAGCCCCGGTCCCGGATAGAACGGCATGAAGCCGAACGGTTTGGTCTTCGCTGCGTCGACGACCTCCCAGATATCGACGCCCATGCGGTCTGAAAGCATCAGCAGCTCGTTGACGAGCGCGATGTTCACGCATCGGAAGATGTTCTCGAGCAGCTTTGTCATCTCAGCCGCACGCGTCGAGGAGACCGGTACGACCTCTTCAAGGAAGCTGCGGTAGAAGCGGACTGCCTCGTCCGTACAGTGCTCGGTTACGCCGCCCACGACTTTCGGGGTGTTGCGTGTTTGGTAGGTGGGATTGCCCGGGTCGACACGCTCGGGTGAGAAAGCGAGAGACAAGTCGTCCCCGACCCTGAGTCCGCTCTTCTCAAGAATCGGCTGGACCACCTCTTCGGTGGTTCCCGGATAAGTCGTGGATTCGAGGGTCACCAGGGCACCCGGCTGAAGGTAAGGAGCGATCGCCTCGGCGGCCGAGACCATGAAGCTGACGTCCGGCTCCTTCATGTCGTTCAGAGGAGACGGAACGCAGATGGCCATTGCGTGGCATTCTGAGATTCGTGAGAAGTCGCTGGTGGCTTCGAGGAGGCCCTTGCTGACCAGTGGCGCGAGCGTGTCGCTGCCGACGTCGGGGATATAGCTCTCCCCTCGCGCGATCATCTCGGCTTTGCTCTGTGATACCTCGAAGCCGATGACCCTGTGATTCGCGCCGGCCATCTCTACCGCGAGCGGCAGGCCTACGTAGCCGAGGCCCACGACCCCGTAGACTTCGCTGCCCTCAGCCAGATGCTCTGCAAGTCCCATTCGTCCCCCTGTGTGACTGCTCGGTCGTCACAGGGTGAACGCGCGACCGGGCTACTTTATGGCGAACATCAGCTCGGCCACGCAGGCAAGTTCCCCATCGACGCTTGCTTTCGCTTCGCCGAATCCGATTGGCCCGCGTGTGCGCGTGATCGCGCATTCAAGCTTCAGGGTTTCGCCGGGACGCACCTGACGCTTGAAGCGTGCCTTGTCTATACCGCCGAAGAGCGCAATCTTCCCCACGTTTTCGGGAACCGACAGCAGGGCGACCGCTCCGGCCTGTGCGAGCGCCTCGACAATCAGGACTCCCGGCATGACCGCGTAGTCGGGAAAGTGGCCGGGCACCCAGAAGGAGTCCTCGGCAACGTCGAGGAATGCGATACAGGACTCCCCGGGCACGTAGTGCTCGACTCGGTCTATCAGAAGAAAGGGGTCGCGGTGCGGGATGATCGCCTTGAC
>DATHUB010000353.1:0-3877 GCA_035462695.1 Coriobacteriia bacterium
GCGCTGACTTGGCGCGTTGAGTCCGCCTGCATCGACGCGCGCACATCGACCGCCTTACTACTGGCACCAATGCTCAGCGGTTCCAGGTTGAGGGCGCTCGCCAGCACCGAGTCATCGCCTTCGACGCGCATCACGGCTGCGGCGTCGGCCGCCAAGACTCTGGCAGCAGTAGGCAGCGATAGCGCCAAAGCGGTATCGAAGTCCAGCGTTTCGTTTATCTCGGCATCGATGGTGTTGAGCGCGTCCGCAAGCGCCGTTCGCTCGGACTGCTCCTCGAACAGCCGAGCATTCTCGAGAGCGAGCGAGAGGGACGAACCAATGTTGCGAGTGAAGTCCTGCTGTGCTGGTGTGAATGGCTCGGTGCGATGGCGCTGGAAGGTAATGACCCCAGTCACGTCATCGCGCACGATGAGGGGGGACGACAGGACTGATCGAGTCCGGGCGAAGCTTTCACTCTTCCCGACCAGCTCGCGATCCAGGTCGTCCTCGCGTGCGATGCCCCGTCTCTGCATCGCGAGCGTTGCCACAGGAAACTCGACGTCGGAGAAGAGTCGTCCCAAGATGCCCTGCGGCGTCCCATAGCCGTGAATGGGTTTCCAGCCTTCGTCCTCGCGAATCGCAATGCCCGCCTCGTCCGCCTTCACGGCGCGAGCCGCCGCCTCCAGGACCGACGCGAGCACCGTCTCTGAATCCAGCGATGAGTGAACGATGGTCGAGATCTCGTTTAGCGCGCTGCTTAGCTCGCTTCGCTCGTACTGCTCGGTGATGTCTTCGACGATTCCAACGGCACCGATCAGCTGCTGACCCTCGTCTGTGATCGGGACCGCCGAGGAGAGGACGTAGCGGTGCGAGCCGTCGAACCGCTCTATCTCCATTACGTCGCCGTGCACCGGCTGTCCGCTGGCAAGAGCACGAGAGGTGGTCCACTCGTCGGGTTCCACGCGTTTACCCGTGGCGGGCCACCACGCACGGTACTGCCGGTACTCTGACTTCGATCGAGCCTTAGGGCGCTCGCCCTGCCAGAGCGTTTCCGTGTAGGCATTGAGCTCGAGTACACGCCCCTCGGCATCGGAGAGTCCCACTGCCACGGGAATGTGGTCGAGCATCTGCCGAAGCATGCGGCTTTCTCGCCTGAGGTCTCGGCGAGTCAGCTCGTGCTCGGCCTCTCGGAGGCGGCTCAGCGTGACGTCTCGACTGACAGCGATGTAGCCGGCAGGCGCGCCCGATCCGTCGCGGAGCGCGGACGCAGAGATCTCTACCTCCAGCCGCTCGCCGTCACGTGCTGTCACGGCGACGATGCCGCGCCACAGGCCTTCTGACTTGAGCGTGCTCCACACCGCGGTTTCGGCTTCTGGAGACGGCCACAGCGAGCGGTAGGACTCATCGAGTGCGCGTCCCACGGCCTCAGTTGCGGGCACACCATAGAGTTGCTCCGCCGCCTTGTTCCACAGCGTGACCTCACCCTCGGCGTTCACCGCAACAATCGCGTCCGCGGCGGCGTCCAACGCGGACGTCTGCAGCGCCAGGTACGTGTCGACTTTGTCGTGCACGGAAATGCGAACCAGCCCCCGCCATGGTGGCCTCACCCGGATCGCCGCATCCCCTCGGACTGCGACTTCCTTTTTATTCCCATTCGGGCCGCAACTCCCGATGTCCTATGCCTCCGTGCAAGCGCCCCACCGCTCGGGGGCGATGGGGCGCTCTTCGCAGTACCGCGATCAGTGAGCGTTAGCCACGTGCGGCCATGGCGCGCGACCTCGCGGGCTTCTTCTCGAACTGGAACGCATCGATCGCGACGTAAACCGCCGAGAGCCCGACGAGCACGTACACGATGCGAGAGATCAGCACAGTCTGCCCGCCAAACAGAGTTGCGACGAGATCGAACCCGAACAGGCCGATAAGGCCCCAGTTGATACCGCCAATAATGAGCAGAGTCAGTGCAATCCAATCCAACGCGTTGAGTCGTCTCATTTCCCGGTCGCCCCCTTTCCTCAGTCGCAGGTACCGGCACTGGCGCGAACGCCATGCGGCTTCTTACCCCCCAGTCCATCACTGGTAGCGTCACGCGGCACCATTCCAGACAAAGACAGCCATGACCGCCTTCCCACGCAAGGGAATAGCCTTTCAGGGAGGTGGGAACGTGGTAGTCGACCTTGGGCCATCCTGTGAGTTCGCGCCACCGCCCGCCGAGGACTCCGTAAAGGCGGCCGACGCCATCGGACTCACCTTCTCGTCCGACTGCCAGCCAGGGATTCGCCGGAAGAGCGAGGGCGCCGGCTTCGCCTACTACCGGGACGACGGCAAGACGCTCTCTGCCGAAGAGCTCGTGCGCGTCTCGGCCCTGCGCATCCCGCCAGCGTGGACGCGCGTGTGGATCTGCGCGGATGCTCTGGGCCACTTGCAGGCGACGGGATACGACATCCGAGGTCGCAAGCAGTACCGGTACCACGGGCTGTGGCACGAAGTCCGCGGCGCTGCGAAGTTCGATCGAATGGTCGATTTCGGCACCGCGCTTCCGGCGATTCGGCGGCGCGTGGACAGAGACCTTCGGCGAGGGACTCTGGATCGGCGACGCGTACTTGCGCTCGTGGTTACGCTGATGGATCGCACGTTCGCACGCGTGGGAAACGCGGAGTACCTGCGCACGAACGAGTCCTTTGGTCTGACCACCCTGAAAGACGAGCATGCCGAGGTCCGCGGCACACGCATCCGTCTGCGATTCCGGGGAAAGGCCGGGAAGGAGTTCGACCTCGAGCTCGACGACCGCCGTTTGGCGCGGGCGCTGCAAAGAACTCGCGACCTACCCGGGGAGGAGCTGTTCCAGTACTTGGATACCGAGGCCCACCCCCGCATAGTCAGTTCGACTGACGTGAACGACTACTTGCGAGAGGCGGCGGGGACACCCACGACGAGCAAGGACTTCCGGACGTGGGGAGGGTCGCTCACCGCCGCATGCGCGCTGCTGAACACCGCGCGCCGGGGCGATGACCCCCAAGACAAGCACGTCACCGCGGCAATCAGACTGGCAGCAGACACGCTCGGCAACACGCCCGCGGTCTGCAAGCGATCGTATGTGCATCCCGGACTGATCGAGCTGTATCGTTCGGGGCGGTTCGTGGAAGAGTGGGAGCGGGCCCAGCGCGCCGCGGAGTCTCGCGCGGACTCGGCCGCGCTGAGATGGATGAGCGAGGACGAACGGGCTTTTCTCGGCGTGCTCAAAAGGCTGCGGGAGTCGGCGGAGGGAGAGAGCAGCGATGGATATGGGCTCAGGGGTCGGGACTGAGGGTGCGCTGATCGACGTGACGCCCCCGCTTCGCAACGGGATGGCGACCTACCCGGGCAATCCGCCTTTCTCAATTCGCGAGGTCAGGAGCGTTGCCGAGGGAGCGCACTCTACGCTGTCCGAAGTCACGATGGGCACTCACAGCGGGCTGCATGTCGACGCTCCCGCCCACTTCATCGCTGGTGCCCCTGGACTCGAGGCCTCGGGACTGGCTTCACTGGTAGGTCCCGCACGAGTGATCTCGATCCAAGCGGAGTCGGCGATCTCGGTCGAGGAACTCGAGACGCACGGCATCGTAGAGGGCGAGCGGGTGCTGCTCAAGACGCGCAATTCGAAGCTGTGGCAGCAGCAGGATTTCGTCGCAGACTACGTTCACTTGTCGACCGAGGCGGCTCGCTACCTTGCCGGTCTGCGACCCGCTTGTCTGGGTGTGGACTACTTAAGTGTTGGGGGCCACAAGTCAAACGGCACCGAGGTCCACGAGGCTCTTCTCGGCGCCGGCATCGTACTGATAGAGGGATTGGATCTGTCGAATGCTGAGCCGGGCCTGTACGACCTCGTCTGCCTGCCACTGAGGCTTGAGCAGGCCGAGGG
>DATHUB010000354.1:0-3079 GCA_035462695.1 Coriobacteriia bacterium
TCGACCCGCAGACCCTAGAAGTGAGCGTCGGAGACACGGTCACCTTCAAGAACGAGGATGCTGCGGCGCACAATGTGAACATCGACGGCAAGGATCTCGGAACTCAGGCGCAGGGCGAGTCGGTGACGTGGATGGCCGAGAGGGCAGGCACGTTCCCCTACACGTGCACAATCCATCCCTCGATGACGGGCGAGATAACGGTCAAGTAGCGGGGCGGCGCCTGACGTAACCTCGGGTGGCCGTGGGCTGCTGGGAATGAACAGCTACACAGATATCAGGCGATCGGAGGACCTAGTGACCCGATTCGAGAACGACGAAGCCAAGAGCCACCCGTTGGTGACCGAACTCGGAGCAGGAACGTACTACTGGTGCCAGTGCGGCAAGACGAGGACCGTCCCGTACTGTGACGGATCGCACGCCGGCACCGGGATCGAGCCACTCGCGTTTGAGGTGGCCGAACCGATCACGTCGGCGATCTGCAACTGCGGCCTGAGTAAGAATCCGCCCTACTGCGACGGGGCTCACGTCGCGATCGAGTAGCACGTCAGACGACTAGCGCTTTTTCCAGTAGTCGAACTCCGCCGCATTGTGCACGCCGGCCAGATCCGACGCCTTCTCTATGAAGTACGCCTGAGCATCTGCGATTGCCTGGTTGTAGACGCTTGGACCCATTTCCCCAGCGAAGAAGTCAAGGATCTGCGCCGCCTTGAGATCCCCCACGGGCATCTCCATCTCCTCAGCGAAGAAGCGCTTGATCGAGTTGAGGAGATACTTCTCTGTGTCCTTCTCGAGTTTCATTGTCCCTGCCTTCCAATTTGATGAGCCGTGCGAGCGAGCTGGGGCTCGATGCTTGACGGACTAGAGCACTCGACCGGTGGCGTTCCGGGTCATCCACTGCTTGGCCTCGAAAGTCACCTGCGCATCAACCTGCGCTTGACGGCGGTCAGGAGTGTTGGTGCGTCGCTCGTAACGCCGCATGTCGTCGTAGTCGTCTTGCAGAGCGATCAGCCGATCTATGTCGTGAGAGTCCCCTAGACGTGATCTCGACTTGGGCGACAGTCTTGTCGGCCGAAACACCTCATCGATTACGAGACGAGTGCCCTCTTCAGGCTCGACTCGGCCATGCGCGATGGCGCTGATGTGGTGTTCGAGCAGCGTCCATACCGCTTGATCTTCCGATGGAAGCGGCGCGCACAGTTGGTCGACGTCAGGTACGGCTCCGTCTCCAGCGGCGCCGTTATTGAGCGCGTCCGTCTCCTCGGGAGTCGCAATTCCCAACACGTGGCGTGCCGCCGCGATGTCTAGGTTGAGGCCCTCGCTCAACTGACTGCCTTTCCATGTCGTCTATTCGTGCTCTGCAGGTCCAGATTCGACCATAGCCGAAAGACGCGACGAATTGTGCCTACGGGTTGCTGCGGAGCCTGTCGGGGCCGGTAGCCGAGCGGTAGGTCGGCCGTTTGGGCAAGTAGTTTGAAGCCCGGCTAGTGTCGAGGTGCCAACCCCGACCGGCACGGCGTGATTCTATGGCCCCCGGGCGTCCGCGTGTGAAAAGAGCACAGCTGTGAGTGATTCCACGTGCCTCATCGTCTTCTACTCCCGCAAGGGGCAGCACTTCGTGAGTGGCGACATCGTCGATCTGCCGATTGGTAACACCGAGGTTGCGGCCAAGATGATTGAGGCCACGACGGGCGGTGACCTGCTCCATTTGGAGACGGTCAAGGAGTACCCGGCGACCTACGACAAGACCACCAAAGTGGCCCGGAAAGAGCTGAGGCGGAATGCCCGTCCCAGAATCAAGGACCAGCAGGTGAGTATCGACGGGTACGATACCGTCTTCCTCGGCTATCCCAACTGGTGGGGCACGGCGCCTATGGCAGTGTTCACGTTTCTCGAGTCGCACGACTTCACAGGCAAGACCATCATTCCGTTCTGCACCCAGGAGGGGAGCGGTCTGGGCCACAGCGAAGACGAGATTCGCATGGCCTGCCCGGGCGCCGAGGTGCTGGGTGGGCTCGCAATCCGGGGCGGCAGCGTCCAAGGTGCCGAGATGACAATACGGCGCTGGATCGAAGCCAGCACCCGAGTGTTCTAGGCGCACCCCGGGTTCGGCGGATCACACCGCTCAGCCGCTCGACGCACACGAGCTGCGGCCGCCTCACGGGCAGGCCGCCACATCGCTCCGATCCATACTCCGATCAGAGCGATGCCCGCTCCAAAGACGAACCGCAACGTCACACGCTCGCCAAGCACCAGCGCCGCGATCGCCGCGGTCGCCACAGGGAACAGCAGGAAGGAGTAAGAGGTCGCCGAGGCCGTCCACTTTGAAAGCAAGAATAGGTAGAGGTAGAAGAGCACGACCGAGCCGACGACCACGAGATAGATGAACGATACGGTTGTCCGGGGGGCTCTCGGCACAACCCACGTCTCCCCTGCGAGAAGCGACACGACCACCTGGATGCAGGCGGCTGCTGTGAAGGCGACGACGTTTGTGGGAAGTGGCTTCCCGCCCGGGAAGAGCTTGAAGATGACGGACGCCTCGGCGATGCACGCTGCGCCAACAACGACTGCCAGCAGGGCGGCGAGTGGAACGGACCGACCGATCTCCGCGCCCACGCCGACGGCGATTCCCGCTAGCGCGATCACGGCGCCCGCCAAGCCTCTCCACCGGAAGGGCTCCAAGCCGTGCCCAACGGCGAAGAACATCGTCAAGAGCGGACCCAGGGACAGAATCACCATTAGCAGACTGGCCGGCATCGACTGGATGCCCCAGTAGAGCAAGGCATAGCTCGCACCGATGCCCAGCGCGCCGTACAGCACTGCGCCAAGAAGCGCCCGACCCCTGGGCAGGGCAGCCCGCCTGACCAGAAGGATCACCCAGAAGATGGCCGCGGCGCCCACAGAACGGGCCGCCGCTCCCCAAAATGGAGGCAGCTCAAGGCTGCTGATACGCACGGCAACCGCGTTGCTGCCCCCAATGAAGACCCGCGCGACAAACGACGCCAGCGTCGCCTTATCGACCGGCGTGCCGGTGGTGGATGGCGTCTCACCGTTCTCGGACAAGCCAATCACCTCGGATACG
>DATHUB010000355.1:0-3935 GCA_035462695.1 Coriobacteriia bacterium
GCGGAGACCGCCTCGAGATCTGCGAGCGATTCTCGGTTCCGCTCGACGACCTCCGCGACGCTTTCGAGCCCACGCTCGAGCGGCTCGTGCACGCCGGCGAAACCGTGCAGACCGAAGAGCTCTTCGAGGGCTAGGGTGGAAAACGAGCTCCGCTTCGAGCTGGCGTTCGAGATGACCGACGAGGACTTCGTCGGCTTCATCGAGCACGTCTCGCTCACTGGCGAGTTCTACTTGATGCAGATGAAGCGCACGCGACGCCTGATCGTCGCGGTCTGTATCGTCTTCGGGCTGCTCTGGGCTCTGATGACGCGCGACCCCGCCGCGATCGCGATAATGTCGTTCGCCCTGACGGTGGCTGCCGTCATCTCATGGTTCACCTGGCCGGCACGCTGGCGAGCCACAATCCGCGGGCAGGCGGTTCGTCAGGCCGGCATGGAGAACAGGCGCACGTTGGTGGGCCCGAAGCGCTACACCATCGACGCCGAGGGCCTTCGATTCTCCGGCCTGTACTCAGGCGGCTACGCGCAGTGGCCGGCGATCATGAGGGTGAGCTCGGACGACAAGGCGATCTACCTTCACGTCGCGCAGGCGTCTGCGCACATCTTGCCGAGAAGGGCATTCGGTTCGGCCGAGGAGTTCGCGGAGCTGGCCCTGAGGGCCGAGGAGTGGAGAGCGTGCTATCCTACGCGCGTTACCGCCCCCGCTACACCTGAGGAACCTGCTGCGAATGACTTCACTCCCTAGCGAAGAGCCTATCTTCGCCGAGCGCCCCGATCACCCGGAAGAAGCCTGTGGAGTCTTTGGTGTCTACGCCCCGGGAGAAGACGTCGCACGCCTGACGTACTTCGGACTGCACGCTCTGCAGCACCGCGGTCAGGAATCGGCGGGAATCGCCGTCGGCGACCATGAGACGGTTACCGTCACCAAGAACCTCGGCCTCGTCTCCCGCGTCTTCAAGGAGAGCGACCTCGACTCCCTCACGGGGGACGTTGCGATCGGTCACACCAGGTACTCCACCACCGGCTCGTCCACGAGCTGGGAGAACGCCCAGCCCCACCTCTCGACGATCGGTCGGCAAGTCATCGCACTCGCCCACAACGGCAACCTGGTCAACACCAGCGAGTTGCGCGACGGGCTCAAAGACCACGGGCTTCGGTTTCGCTCGACCACCGACTCCGAGGTCATCGCGACCCTGATCGGCTACTTCACTCAGCAGCACCACCACATCCGCGACGGCATCCGCGAGACGATGAAGCTCATCGAGGGCGCGTATGCGGTCGTACTCGTCACCGAAGACGCGCTCTACGCCTTCCGCGACCCCAACGGAGTGCGCCCGCTCGTGCTCGGCAAGGTCGATGACCGCGGATGGGTCGTCGCGAGTGAAACCTGCGGGCTCGATATCGTGGGTGCCGAGTGCCTTCGAGACGTCGCACCGGGCGAGATCATCAAAGTGTCTGCCGAGGGCGTCGAGGCGCAGCAGGGCGTGCCCGCGCGCAAGACCTCACTCTGCATGTTCGAGTACGTCTACTTCGCACGGCCCGACAGCGTCATGAACGACTGCTCGATGTATGAGGCGCGGCACCGCATGGGCGTGGCCCTTGCCGGCGAGGCACCTGCGGAGGCCGACCTCGTGATCGGCGTGCCTGACTCGGGAATCCCGGCGGCTATCGGCTTCGCGCAAGGAAGCGGCGTGCCGTACGGCGAGGGTCTTGCGAAGAACCGCTATGTGGGACGCACGTTCATCTCGCCGAGCCAGACGATCAGGCAACAGGGCATCCGCCTGAAGCTGAACCCGCTCAAGAGCGCGATCAAGGGCAAGCGGCTCATCGTGGTCGACGACTCGATCGTGCGCGGCAACACGACCAAGAAGCTCGTGAAGCTGCTGCGAGAAGCGGGAGCGGCTGAGGTGCACATGCGCATCACGTCGCCCCCAGTCGCGTGGCCGTGTTTCTACGGGATCGACACGGATACCCGTGACCAGCTCATCGGCGCCACTCACACCGTCGAGCAGATCCGCGAGCACATAGGCGCGGACTCGCTCGCCTATCTGTCCCTCGACTCGATGGTGGACGCGACGGGTATCACGGGCAGCGAGTTCTGTCTCGCATGCTTCAACGGGGACTACCCGGTGGACATCCCCGAGAACGTTCGGCGCGGTAAGATGGCTCTGGAGAGCCGGGGCTAGGCGCTCCACCCGGTCCGCAACCTGGGGGTGCTGATGTTCTCGCTTCGCCGTCCACTCGCACGCATCGGTACGGTCACTCTTGGCATGTCCTTGGCCGCCGGCGCGGTAGCGGCGGTGCTCGCCCTCGTCACGCCTGTGCCGGTGTTCGCAACAGTGGGTCAACCGATTGCGTACACATACATGCGCGGTGACTGGTACGACGTCTTCACTTCACGCGAGGACGGCTCCGACACAAATGAGCTGACCAAGACGGGCCTTTCGCGTAACCCCTCGTGGGCCTCTGACGGCTCGAGAATCGCGTTCATACACTCGACACAGCACCCGGAGATACGATCTCCTCGGCAGATATTCATGATGCGCGCCGACGGGACTGACAAGGTCAAACTCAGGGCGTGGAAACGCGACATCACCTTTATCGACTGGGCGCCTGACCCGCGCTATCTGGCCGTCGCCGAAATCGACTCGTCCACCTCTCGCCGGCGCATCATCCGCTACGACATCAAGACCGGCGCGACAAGGGTGCTCTACTCGCGCACGGGGGCGGGCAAGATCTCCGATCTCGACTGGTCGCGGGACGGCGCCCGCATCGCCTTCACCGTCAAGAACGGAACCGACTACGGCACCGGTGTGCTTAACGTTGCGACGGGCTCGGTACGCTCCTCATCCGTCCCCAATGGCGCGAACGTGGCGTGGGCCAACACATCCAATCGTCTCGCCACCCGCGTGCGCTCGTCTTCGAAGCGCGGCTACATGAAGGTCGTCTCGGGTGACTCGGTGAAGACGATCCTTGCGGCGCGCCAGCTCGGCGGCGCGTCGTGGGCCCCGGGAGACGGCCTGCTGGTCTTCGACGGCATGCTCAACAGCTGGGACTACGGCTTGTACACCATGCGGCCGGACGGAACCGGCCTAACCAAGCTGCTCGGAGACGATCGCTACCAGTATCCGGCGTTCACGATCCGCGATCCCGAGTGGCGCCCGAACCCCCCTCGTGACGCCGCTTCGCTGGCAGCCGACGTCGCCGAGACGTGCGACTACGGTGGACCGGCCTCCTTGGACTTCGAGCTGAAGGCTGAGGACGGCTCGGCGATCGAGGGCGAGACCGTTCTGATCCAGTCCTCGTCCGACGCGAGGTCCTGGGGGACTCCCTTCGATCCCCGGGTCTCCTCGGCGACGGGAGACGTGTCGGCCTCGGGCGAGCCGACGAAGCGGCGCTACTACCGCGCGTACTTCGCCGGGGACGCGACCAGCGGCGTATGCGTGAGCCCGTTCGTGAGGGTCGTGCCGCGCGTCTACCTGACCACGCCGAGTGCCCCTTCTCGCATCGGACAGGACACCTACTTCCGCAGCAGCGGTTCCATCAAGCCCCGGCATGCCGAGGGCTCATATCCCGTCCGGCTCCACTGCTATCGCTACGAGGAGCTGAGCGACGGCTCTCATGACTGGGTCTTGCGGCGCATAGCCAACGCGAAGGCTTCCGATTACGACACGTACTCGCACTACGCCGCCACTATCAGCCTCCCGTACGCGGGGGATTGGCGCATCAGGGCCTACCATCGCGGAGACGAGCTCAACGCGACCACGTACTCCGCGTGGCGCTACCTGACCGTGGAGTAGGCGCGTGCCCAACGCCCTCCTCGAAGGCTGGCAGCTCGCTGTCGGCTTCAATCCGCTGCTCTCGCTTGTCGCATCGGTCGTCGCCGCGATGCTGTTGGCGCGTCGGCCGGGACTGCTGCGCAGCGCTATCGCCTAC
>DATHUB010000356.1:0-10129 GCA_035462695.1 Coriobacteriia bacterium
TTGTGCGCGGTGTGTTGAGCGCTCAGCTTGTCCTCGGCGGTGGCGATGAGAGTGAGCAGCTCGTCGACGTCGGCATCCTCCTGAACGACCGTGGCTCCCGCTCCCGCTGCGCTCTCGGGCGCCACCTCAGTCCGTGCCAGGTACTCCCACGCGAGCGCAATGTGGCCGGCAACAACGGCCGATGTCATCGCCGATGAGATCAGGACGGGCACGCGGACTGGGACGTCGAGAACCGGGAAGATCGCGGTCAACGCCACTCCAGGGACCAAAGCCCCCAGTGCCGCGGCCACGGGCGCGAGCGACTTGCGGCGACCGCCTCTCAGGTACGCGGCAAGCGAGCCGGCCACGGCAGCGGCCGCGGCCCACGCAAGGGGCTGCAACACAAGGGCCATCGGGTGGCCGGGCTTCGTCATGATGTCGATGGCCTTCTCGACCGCGCCGGCGTCGATCTCTCCTACCGCGGATGCGAGCCAAGCGAAGCTCAAGAGGTTCGTGCCGCTCTCTCCCAGTCGAAGGAGCGGTGCGTCGCCGCCGGTCACCGTCGCCCCGAGGGCAGGCAGGCCGAGGGCCAACCCGTAGGCCTGAACGGCCATGCAGGACAGTGCGGCTGCGAGCGCCCCTTCACCGGCGCCGAGCACGTAGCCGGCGAGTGCGGCAACTGCCCACGCGGGTCCGAACGTGACGCCGGCGAAGGCGCCGAGCACGATCAGCAGGGGCGCGCCACCACGGCTACCGAGGTAGCGCAGCGATACGATGCCAAGCGCGAGGAACGTGACGCCAAGAACTGGGGAAGCGGCAAGCAGGGGAAGCGCGAACACGGCGAGCACGAGCATCGCCGCCAGATCGGCCGAGACGAGCCAGAGTGCTGCTGCAGCGAGGGCGGCTACGGGTTGCGCCCATTCGGGAGTGAACCCCACGCCGGCCAGGCCCGCCCACACGAGAACGGCGGTGATGATGGCGCCTGCCCATCGCCGTCCTTCGGTTCTGCCCTGCTGGATGCCAGTTCCCATAACCCCTCTTACTTCGCGTGTACTTCGGGTGTTGTTCGTCACATTCTCACTCATCGTCATACGTGACTCTGCGCTAAACTGACTTTCCAGCAGGAAACTTGCGAGACGTCCCTGCCTGCTGACCCCTGTCGCTTGTGTAGGGGATTGAGGAGAGTGTGATGGAACGTGGGCACGCGCTGCTGCAGTCTATCGCGGAACGGATCGTTACCCGGTGGCTCCAGAACCAAGGCTCCGAAGTGGTTTCTGCAGGAGGGGAAGGCAGTCGAGGTCGCGGTGTTGATCTCACGTCCACCTCTCCTGATGGGGTGCGGCGAATCAAGGTCAAACCCGATGCCTACTACGGCATCGATGCGACAAAGGCGGCGGACCGCTCGCTCGCCCTTTACCGTGGCAGCACGGGAAGCCTCGCGCTGGAAGCCGTTGCCAACTCCGTGACCCGAGAGCCCGGTTGGGGACTCTCCAGCGACGCCGACGACCTCTTCTACTACTTTGTCGCCATTTCCCAGCCTGAAGATGTCGTGGCAGAGCTTGCCGCTCAGTCGGACGAGGTGCTGTTCGCGAATCTCGAGGTTGAGAGAGACGAGCTACTCGTGCTACCAATGCCTGCGACAGTCAAGTGGTTCGCGCAGAACATCGACAGATACGCCCCGCGTCCTGTCGCGCGCGCAGGAGTCTCGGCCTGGTACCGACTCGTTCCGCGCGCGGACGTGGAGGCGGGTGTGAAAGGCGTGCGGTCCGCAGGGCCGATCTTCGAGAGCATCACCGGCTGAGTCGCGATTGTCGCCACCTGGGCGCCTCGGGGTAGGAAACGATGGGCACGCCCGGCACCGTGGCAGTCGTTGACACGCTTAGAACGCTTGCAGTAGTATCCCACCTGCCTTTCGCCGAGGCGCTGTTCTCGGCGCGCAACTTGAAAAGCACAGATAGAGGGTTTCTTTTTTTCGTATGGGGGTGTGCCCGAGTGGCTAAAGGGGACGGGCTGTAAACCCGTTGGCTACGCCTACGATGGTTCGAATCCATCCGCCCCCACCATCGAAGCATCATGCGCACGCTCATGCGAGCGTTATGAAAGGCCCACATAGCTCAGTCGGCAGAGCACTTCCTTGGTAAGGAAGAGGTCACCGGTTCAAGTCCGGTTGTGGGCTCCATTTAACGGCCGTCCGCTTTGTGCGGATGTCGCGGCGGTGTAGCTCAGCTGGTCAGAGCACTCGGTTCATACCCGAGTTGTCGCTGGTTCGAGTCCAGCCACCGCTACCATGGCACTACGCGTTACCCTGAGGGGTACGCTTGTAAAGACAGTCCGAGCAACGACACCTACTATGTCAGGTGTGATCAGACGGGAAGGCGGCAGCGGGCCGCGCTCCGTCGACAGAGGTCCCCGAAGGAGGAGACTCATGGCGAAGCAGAAGTTCGAGCGCACCAAGCCGCATGTCAACATCGGCACGATCGGCCACGTTGACCACGGTAAGACCACGCTCACCGCGGCGATCACGAAGCGCCAGGCCGAAAAGGGCTTTGCTGACTTCACGCCGTTCGACCAGATCGATAAGGCGCCGGAGGAGCGCGAGCGTGGCATCACCATCGCTATCGCTCACGTTGAGTACGAAACTGAGAACCGCCACTACGCTCACGTTGACTGCCCGGGTCACGCCGACTACGTCAAGAACATGATCACCGGTGCCGCGCAGATGGACGGCGCCATCCTGGTCATCGCCGCGACTGACGGTCCCATGGCCCAGACTCGTGAGCACATCCTGCTCGCTCGTCAGGTCGGCGTCCCCTACATCGTCGTCTTCCTGAACAAGGCGGACATGGTTGACGATGAGGAGCTCATCGAGCTCGTCGAGATGGAAGTCCGCGAACTGCTCAACGAGTACGAGTTCCCGGGCGACGACACTCCGATCATCATCGGCTCGGCCCTCAAGGCCCTCGAGGGCGACGAGGCGTGGGTCGGCAAGATCGACGATCTCATGGACGCCGTGGACAGCTACATTCCGCTGCCCGAGCGTGAGATCGACAAGCCGTTCCTCATGGCTATCGAGGACGTATTCACCATCACCGGCCGCGGCACCGTCGCAACCGGTCGTGTGGAGCGTGGCGTCGTGCACGTCGGCGACGAGATCGAGATCGTCGGAATCCACGACGAGACGAAGAAGACGGTCGTTACCGGTGTTGAGATGTTCCGCAAGCTTCTCGACGAGGCTCAGGCCGGCGACAACATCGGCGTGCTGCTTCGCGGCATCGCGCGCACCGAGATCGAGCGTGGCCAGGTCCTGTGCAAGCCGGGCTCGGTTACCCCGCACACCGAGTTCATGGGCCAGGTCTACATCCTGACCAAGGAGGAGGGCGGCCGACACACGCCGTTCTTCGACGGGTACCGCCCGCAGTTCTACTTCCGTACCACCGACGTGACCGGCGTTGCCCACCTTCCTGAGGGCACCGAGATGGTCATGCCGGGCGACAACGTTCTTATCCGCGGCGAGCTCATCAACCCGATCGCCATGGAAGACGGCCTGCGCTTCGCCATCCGCGAGGGTGGACGCACCGTGGGTTCCGGCCGTGTAACGCAGATCATCAAGTAAACAGGTCTGCGGCATAACACATAGTGCGGGGCCCGGCGCTGCCGGGCCCCGTTTCGCCGCCTCTGGAGAGGTGGCTCGGTTGTTTGACAGTGCTGAAAACAGGGTGCTACAGTACCCTACCGCGCCTGCACCACCCTGGTTCAGCGCGCCTGAGGAGGACCAATGCGAACGCTTGTGACGCTGGCGTGCACTGAGTGCAAGCGCCGCAACTACACCACGAACAAGAACAAGCAGAACAATCCTGAGCGCATCGAGTTCAAGAAGTACTGCAAGTGGTGCAAGACCCATACTCTGCACAAAGAGACTCGGTAGTCTCTGCGCGTGAGACGCAGGCCAGTAGCTCCAATTGGTAGAGCGCCGGTCTCCAAAACCGGATGTTGGGGGTTCGAGTCCCTCCTGGCCTGCCAGATCTCTCCCGTCGCGGCCGAGTGTCGTGACGTTTTGCTGAGGGCGGTATTGTGAACAAGACCACCGCCGAAAACGGATGGATGAGAAGACATGGCTAAGGCAGTGAACGCCGACACTATGAAGACGGACAGCAAGCCGGTTAAGACCGGTAAGCCGGGCAGGGCCCCCAAGGCCGAGAAGCCCGGTGTCTTCGCGCGTCTCGGTCAGTACTTTCGGGATGTGCGCTCGGAGATGCGTCGCGTGGTGTGGCCGGGCCGGGAGGAGATCCTCAACTCCAGCGTGGTCGTCGTGGTCACCCTCATCTTCTTCGTGACGTTCACCTTCATCACCGACTCGATCGTCTCGCAGGTCCTGCGCCTAATCAGGCAGATCGGACAGTAGACGATGGCCAAGCGCTGGTACGTAATTCACACGTACTCCGGATACGAGAACAAGGTTCGAACGAATCTCCTTCACCGCATCGCCTCGATGAACATGCAGGAGAAGATCTTCGACGTTCAGATCCCGACGGAGACCGTGACCGACATCAAGGAAGGCGGCCGAAGGGTCACTTCCGAGAAGAAGGTCTTTCCCGGCTACATCCTCGTGCAGATGGATCTCGACGACGAGTCCTGGTACGTGGTGCGCAACACCCCGGGTGTCACCGGTTTTGTCGGCAGTCAGGGCAAGCCCGTGCCGCTGTCGCGAGATGAGTTCAACCGGATCACCAAACGTACGGAGGCGGGCGTCAAGCAGAAGACGACGACTGACTTCGTTGAGGGCATGAACGTAAAGGTGACCTCAGGTCCGTTTGCTGAGTTCGATGGAACGATCGCCGAGGTGAACCTCGACAAGTCGACCGTCAAGGTGATGGTCACGATCTTCGGCCGGGAAACGCCGGTCGAGCTGGGCTTCGATCAGGTGGCCCGGGTCTAAATACGGAAACGGCCGGTTCCCTACCGTGCCTTCGCCTCCTGTGGAGCAGGCGAAGAGGCTTCTCACGCCAGGGACCGTGACGTATAGACGAGTACACGCGGCCCCAACGGCCGCATGAAGGATAGGGAAGTCTCATGGCCAAGAAAGTGGCAGGCTTCATAAAGCTGCAGATCCCGGGTGGCCAGGCCAACCCCGCGCCTCCTGTAGGCCCGGCCCTCGGCCAGCACCAGGTCAACATCATGCAGTTCTGCCAGGCGTTCAACGCCGCGACGCAGGACAAGATGGGCACCATCATCCCGGTCGAGATCACGGTCTATGAGGATCGCTCGATCGACTTCATCCTCAAGACCCCGCCCGCGGCCGTGCTGCTCAAGCAGGTACTCGGCATCGAGAGCGGCTCGGCTACACCCAACCGCGTCAAGGTCGCGCAGGTGACCCGCGAGCAGCTTCGCGGCATCGCCGAGACGAAGATGCCCGATCTCAACGCTAACGATGTAGACGCCGCAATCAATATCATCGCCGGAACCGCCCGCTCCATGGGCGTCGAGGTTGTCGACTAGTTCTTCGACCATCTCATCGAATGCGCGGTCGTCCGGGCCGTGCAGTGGGAGGGCGGCCCGCGCTGCCCGCTAACGACCACAGGAGGAAGACATGGCTAAGGTAGGAAAGAACTACATTGGAGCCGCTGCCCAGGTAGACAAGCAGCGCCTCTACACCCCGATCGAGGCGGTCACGCTCGCCAAGGAGATCGCCACCGCGAAGTTCGACGAGACCGTCGAGGTCCACTTCCGACTCGGCGTCGATACTCGTCAGGCCGACCAGCAGGTCCGTGGTTCGGTATCGCTGCCCAACGGAACGGGCAAGACTGTGCGCGTCGCCGTCTTCGCCGAGGGTGACAAGGCCCGTGAGGCAGAGGCCGCCGGCGCTGACTTCGTCGGCGGCGACGATCTGGTCGCCAAGATCCAGGCAGGCTGGTTTGATTTCGATGCCGCCGTCGCCACTCCCGACCAGATGGGCAAGGTCGGTAAGGTCGGTAAGCTGCTCGGCCCTCGTGGCCTGATGCCGAACCCCAAGCTCGGTACCGTCACCATGGATGTGGAGCGCATCGTCGGCGAACTCAAGGCCGGCCGCGTGGAGTATCGCGCCGACAAGTTCGGCATCGCGCACGTCGTGCTGGGCCGCGTCTCGTTCGAGCCGAAGGCGCTCCTCGAGAACTACGCCTCGCTGCTCGACGAGGTTCTCAGGGCCAAGCCTGCAGGAGCCAAGGGCAAGTACATCAAGTCGATCACCGTCACGACGACCATGGGCCCCGGCATCAAGATCGACCCCACTATCGTTCGAAACCTTCTCGAGGCGTAAGTCCCGCCCCGATTGGCTGGCACGCTTGACAGGCGTGGATGAGGCGTACAGACTACGACCTCGCTTGACACATCAAATAGCGCGTACGATCCGCTGCCGAAGACAGCCGGTGCCCGAAGAGAGTTCGGGTGTAATGAAGCGCGAGAAACGCTTCGCCTGCCGAGGTGGTCGCATGTGGTCCGAGAGGATCACGGCAAATGCAAATTTGCTCGCGGCCTCCGCTGCCTTCATTGGCGACGGGGGCCGTGTTTGCTTCTAGGGAGTCTTACTCCGCTTCGCAAGCGCGGCCCGACCAGACACCCCGACATGGGGTCCGGCCGGGTGTGCGCGCGAAGGAAGGAGGGAAGTACATGCCGACTGTTCGCAAAGAAGAGCTCGTTGCCGAGATCAAAGAACGGTTCAACGGTTCGCAGGCGGTCATCATGGCCGACTTTCGCGGCCTGACCGTCAAGCAGATGCAGCAGCTTCGCGTTTCCGTTCGTGAAGCCGGTGGCGACATCAAGATCTACAAGAACTCGCTGACCGAGATCGCCATCCGTGAACTCGCACTGCCGAACATGGATGAGTTCCTCGGTGGCCCGACGGCCTTTGTCTTCATTGCCGAGGACGCCGTCGCTCCCGCCAAGGCGCTCGCCGCCTTCGCAAAGCAGCACAAGGCACTCGAACTCAAGGGTGGCTTCGTACAGAACCAGGTAGTAGGCGCCGACGGCGTCAAGGCCATCGCGACACTGCCGTCCCGCGAGGAGCTCATCGCAAAGCTGCTCGGTACCATGCAGAACCCGCTCACGGGCACCGTCCGTGTGCTCGCAGGACCCGCACGTGCATTCGCGACTGTGCTCGACGCAATCGCCAAGCAGAAGGCCGCCTAACCGCTGCCGACCGAAATCGTATGCGGCCGGCGGAGCGCCGAGCTGCGTGAGAACAAGAAGGAGACAGAAATGGCTGTCAGCAAAGACGAAATCATCGAGGCTATTAAGGAAATGCCCGCCCTTGAGCTGGCCGATCTGGTCAAGGAGCTTGAAGAGGTCTTCGGCGTGTCCGCTGCCGCTCCCATGATGATGGGCGCAATGCCCGCCGCCGGCGAAGCTGCCGTCGAAGAGGAGAAGACCGCGTTCGACGTAGTCCTCGAGGGCTATGGCGACAACAAGATCGCCGTCATCAAGGTCGTTCGCGAGCTCACCGGTCTTGGTCTCAAGGAGGCCAAGGACGTTGTCGAGGGTGCCCCCAAGGCCGTCCTCGAGGGTGTTGCCAAGGACAAGGCCGAAGAGGCCGAGGGCAAGCTCAAGGATGCCGGCGCTGCCGTCACCATCAAGTAAGTTCGCTCTCATCGGTTCGCGGCACCACCGCCGTCGCGACTCGAGAATGGATCAGGCCGGGGCCCTTCGCGGGGCCCCGGCCTTCCACATCTTTCTGGCGGATACGAAATAGTTCTTGACGGCGGCAAGGGTATTGACTAGCCTACTAATTTGCGACTATTGTCGGCCGCTTCATCCCCTGAAGGAGGAATCGCCTGGTGCCCCGCGGAGAAGGTTCCCCTGTTCTCAGCTCCGACCGGCGCGAGCGACGCAGCTTCGCCAAGATCCCTGAAGTCCTCGACGTTCCCAACCTTATTGCGATCCAGAGAGACTCGTTCACTTGGTTCCTCGACGAGGGCCTTCGTGAGACTTTCTCGGATATCTCACCGATCGAAGACTTCACGGGCACGCTTGCCGTGGAGTTCGGTGCGCACGAGTTTGGTGAGCCCAAGTACTCCGTAGAGGAGTGCAAAGAGAAGGACATGTCCTTCCAGGCCCCGCTGTTCGTCGATGTCCGTTTCATCAACAAGGAAACGGGCGAGATGAAGGAGCAGTCGGTGTTCATGGGCGATTTCCCGCTCATGACCGACCGCGGTACCTTCGTCATCAACGGCACGGAGCGCGTTGTCGTCTCGCAGCTCGTCCGCTCTCCTGGCGTCTACTACGCCGAGGAGCTCGACAAGACGAGCGACAAGATCATCTACACAGCAAAGGTTATTCCCGCACGCGGCGCTTGGCTCGAACTCGAGACCGACCGCCGCGACATCGTGAGCGTCCGCGTCGACCGCAAGCGCAAGCAGCCGGCTACCGTGCTGCTCAAGGCGCTTGGCATCGCGGAGACTCGCGAAGAGATCCTCGAGATGTTCGGGAACTCGGAGTCGATCGAGCGCACGCTCGAGCGCGACTTCACCGAGACCCGCGAAGAGGCGCTGCTCGAGATCTACAAGCGGCTCCGTCCGGGCGAGCCCCCGACGGTCGAGTCGGCGCGCGCGCTGCTTGACGGGCTGTTCTTCAACCCGCAGCGCTACGATCTCGCCAAGGTCGGCCGCTACAAGGTCAACAAGAAGCTCGGCCTCTCGCTTCCTGACGAGCAGGCCACGCTGACGCCTGAGGACATCAAGGCGGCCATTCAGTACCTCGTGAAGCTCTGGGAGGGTACTGACGGCTACCAGATCGACGACATCGACCACTTCGGCAACCGCCGCATCCGTAGCGTCGGTGAGCTGATCCAGAACCAGTTCCGGATCGGTCTCGCACGCATGGAGCGCGTTGTCCGCGAGCGCATGACGACTCAGGACGTCGATGAGATCACGCCTCAGTCGCTCATCAACATCCGCCCGATCGTCGCCTCCATCAAGGAGTTCTTCGGCAGCTCTCAGCTGTCGCAGTTCATGGACCAGACGAACCCCGTCGCCGGCCTTACTCACAAGCGCCGCCTCTCGGCCCTCGGCCCCGGCGGTCTCTCCCGTGAGCGCGCAGGCTTCGAAGTACGAGACGTTCACCCGAGCCACTACGGCCGCATGTGTCCCATCGAGACCCCTGAAGGCCCGAACATCGGCCTCATCGGCTCGCTGGCGACGTTCGCACGGATCAACCCGTACGGCTTCATCGAGTCTCCGTACCGCAGGGTCATCGGTGGCAAGGTTACGACCGAGATCGACTACCTGACGGCGGACGAAGAAGAGCGCCACGTCATCGCGCAGGCCAACGAGCCGTTCGATGCGAAGAAGGGCGTGTTTGCCAACCCGAAGGTTCTCTGCCGCGTGAAGGGCCAAGGCCCCGGCGGTCAGTTCGGTGAGCCCGAGGAGCGCATTCCCGAAGAAGTCGACTACATGGACGTCTCCCCGCGCCAGATGGTGTCGGTGGCGACCGCCCTCATTCCGTTCCTCGAGCACGACGACGCCAACCGGGCCCTCATGGGTTCGAACATGCAGCGTCAGGCCGTGCCGCTGCTTCGCGCCTCGGCTCCGCTCGTCGGAACCGGTCTCGAGCACCGCGCAGCCAAGGACACGGGCGAGATCGTCACCGCCCGCAGGTCGGGAACGGTCGAGTCAGTCGACAGCCAGCTCATCGTCATCCGGGCTGAGGACGGAACGCTCGACGAGTACAAGCTTCCGAAGTTCCTTCGCTCGAACCAGGGCACGTGTATCAACCACCGCCCGCTGGTTTCTGACGGAGAGTTCATCACAGAGGGCATGGTCCTCGCGGACGGACCGTCGACGGAGGCGGGCGAGCTTGCGCTCGGCCAGAACCTTCTCGTCGCGTTCATGCCGTGGGAGGGCTACAACTACGAGGACGCCATCATCCTCTCCGAGCGTATCGTCAAAGAAGACATGCTCACCTCGATCCACATCGAGGAGTACGAGGTCGAGGCGCGCGACACCAAACTCGGCCCCGAAGAAATCACTCGCGAGATACCCAACGTGGGCGAAGACGTCCTGGCGAACCTCGACGAAGCGGGCATCATCCGCATCGGCGCTGAGGTCTTCCCGGGCGACGTTCTCGTCGGCAAGGTCACTCCGAAGGGCGAGACCGAGCTCACCGCCGAGGAGCGCTTGTT
>DATHUB010000357.1:0-3170 GCA_035462695.1 Coriobacteriia bacterium
CGGCAGCAGCAGGAAGTAGGCCTCGTCAACTGCCTGTGATTCGAGAAGCACGGATGCCTTCGCTACCGCGTTGGTGACCTCGAACGCGTGGTACCACGGCTCAAGGCGGAGCGTCGTGGCCGAGTATGCAAGCCGAGTGTCCGCGGGACGGGACGCGTCACGAGCTCGAACGTCGAGACGCAAGGCGTACCCGTGCGCAGCGACGACGAAGGCCAGACACAGAACGACGACCGCTCCTGTGAGCCACGGTCGCCGAGACGTTGTCGTATGGGAGGGTAAGCGGCTCATGCGAGCCAATCGTTTCGGCGTCTACCCGCAAGCGCCCGGAGGCGAGCAGGGTGCCGAACGCGCGAAGTCGGGAGTTGCTTCGATACGACCGACCAGTTCGGAGCGGTCGAACTCGGCGTGCAGCAGACAGGTGGTGTCCTCGGCCATGGGGTCGCCGGTGCGCTGCCAGGCCTTTGCTCGGCAGCCTCGGCAGATACGCGAGTACTCGCAGGCCTCGGGGGAGCACACGCCCTTGGACTCCTGCTGGTCGAGCTTGTACAGCTCGCCGACTGCCTCCTGCAAAGACATCTCCCGGACCGTTCCGATCGTCCAGTCCTGAGCGAACTGGCAGGGCATGATGCCACCCTCGGAGTTGATGTTCATGTGCCCCTTGCCGACGGGGCACGCGCTGATTACCTTCAGGCGCTCAAGCCCGTTACTGACATCGAGGCCGCGCTCGACGAACTTCTCGGCGACGAACGGGATGAAGCTCGGCATCGCGCCGATGTCCCACTCGAGCTTGCTCTCCTCGGACAAGATGTCGTCGACGATGAAGTCGCCCAGCTCGCGCCACTGTTCGGCGGTGATGCGGCCGTCGTCTTCACCTTCGCTTCGGCCCGCAGTGATGAGGTCGCAGAAGTAGATGAGACCGACGTCGAGGGCCTTTGCCTCGGCGATCAGGTCGTAGATGTGCGGCCAGGTGTCTTGGCTGATCGCCGTCTTGATGGCGACGCCCACACCCTCTTCACGCAACACCTTGATCGCGTCGATGACGCGCTTGCGCGTGCCCGGGACCCGGACCATCTCGTCGTGGAAGTCGTCGGGGCCGTACAGGGACGTGGCGATCCAGTCGATTCCGTTCGCCTTCAGGCGCTTAGCGGAGTCGCGGTCGATCATCGTGCAGTTTGTCGAGACCGTCACGCGGATGTCGTAGCTGCGCGCCAGCTCGAGAATCTCCCAGAAGTTCTTGCGCATCATCGGCTCGCCGCCCGAAAGGAAGAGCGCGGGCAGGTGACGCTCGCCCATCTGATGCACGAGCTCGATCGTCTCTTCATCAGTGAGCTCGTCGGGGAGTGAATGACCGTCTGCGGCCATGTAGCAGTGATCGCACAAGAGATTGCAGCGGTTGGTGATGTTCCAGATGACGTCGCTGGGCCGTCCCAGCTTGAATGCCGTCACCGCCTTGTTCTCCACGTCGGCCAACGGGCCTTTGAAGAACAGCGACCGTACGTGCGCCATGTGCAGGGCTCCTTCGTAACGCGCGCGCGGAATGCACGCCGCTTCATCAACGTACGAGTGTACGCGAGTACTGCGCCAATGTAACGAGATGTAACAACTATGACCTCCCGAGTCACGGAAGGCCTCGCGCATCGAGAGCAACGCTTGGTCCAAAGGGCCTCTCACCCCCTGCTACCTGCGGCTATGGAACGTTTTGTCTATTCACGAACCGCGCGAAGCTGGGTAAGTATGCGACATGCTCGAGCCAAAGGGGCCGACGAGCGTTTAGGTGTCGGCTGCACTACAGAGGGGAGCGGAAGATGAGAGAACGGCTACGCATCGTCGTGCCGGGTCTCGCGCTCGTGCTGGCGGTCGTCCTGCTGGCGGGGTGCGACAACACGGGGCAGACAGGCGGCGAAGGCCAGCAGAATGGACAGCAGTCTGAGGAGGAAACGCAGAGCATGCAGCTGGGCACCGTCGAGCAGTGGGCACGTTCCACCCATGCTAGGCCGGTCACGTTCGCCGCTGAGGAGGAAGGCTGCAAGAACTGCCACGACGGACTCACGTTCAGCGAGACCGGTGGCGGGTTCCAGCCGAGGTTCGAACCTGAAGAGGCCACGGGCAGCGCCGAGGCGACCGGGACCGAAGAGGAGCCGCAGGAACGCGACTGGGTGGTGGCGACCGATTGCCGGGCCTGCCACATGGCGCGCGGCGCTGAGATCGCTGACGCGGGAAGTGTCGGCGGCGTGCCGAACCTCGACGAGGTTCAGGCCGGGCTCGGCTCGCTCTGTATCGCCTGCCACAACGGGTGGCACCCGCCGGGTGAACAGGACGGCGAACTCCGCGCCCCGCACAGCTCGGTCCAGGCCGACATGCTATACGGCGTGAACACGCTTCCGGTCGAGGGAGCCGAGAGCACGGGGACGGCAAGCGAGGAGGCGAGCCAGTCTCCACACGCGAAAGTCGACGACACCTGTGTTGGCTGCCACGTAAATGCTCCGAGTGAAGAGGATGGACCGAACCACACCTTCGCTATCACGAGCTACGAAGGCTGCCAACAGGAAGGCTGCCACGAAGAGGATATGACTGAGGGTGGCACCGCACAGGAAGACTACGACGGCGACGGCCAGACAGAGAGCGTTCAGGCGGAGGTGGAGGGACTCCTCGAGAACCTGCAGGACGCTGTCAACAGGGCCGCCGGTAGCAGCGAGTTCCAGTCCGAAGGAGGCCAAGTGGTCTTCACGGGCGGCGGGAACCGCAGCGGGGACGATCCTGTTTACCATGCGGCGTACAACTACTTCTTCGTCGTGGACGACTCCAGCATGGGCATCCACAACACGCAGTTCACGGTTCAACTGCTCCAAGATTCGATCAGCGCGGTCTCCGAGTAGCTGGACACGTGACGAGCTATGTCAGGGCCGCTCCCATGATGGGGGCGGCCCTTCTGGTGCGGCTTCTAGGCGGAGAGCTGTCACGCGTTAGAGGGGGTTCTTGGCTCGGGGCGTCTCAGGAAGCGCTCGAACCACGCTCTTGCGAGGGCCGACACTTGCTCGAGTGCCCCCGGCTCTTCGAACAGATGCGTTGCTCCAGGGACGATCGACAGGTCCTTCTCGGTCCTCAGGAGCTCAAAGGCCTGCCGGTTCAGCTCGGCGACCTCGGAATCGTGTCCTCCCACGATTAGCAGC
>DATHUB010000358.1:0-7922 GCA_035462695.1 Coriobacteriia bacterium
GTCATAGCGCGCGGCTCGTGCGCAGAACCGTGGCCGGACACCTACTCGCTCGGTCGGTTGCTTGGAGGCCCACGATGGGAGAATCCCTTGCGTCGCGAGTCCGAGAAGCCAATGCCGCCATTCTCCTGAACGGTGACCTGACCGCAATTCCCCAGTTCTTTGCGCCCGACTACCTCGCCCACGTCACAGACAGCGACGTCACGGGAGGCCACAACACGGTGCGTAGAATGGTGGAGCGATGGCGACGCGCCTTTCCTGACATGGCCGTCGAAGTTGAGATCCTTGTCGAAGGCGCCGACCGAGTAGCGTGGCAGCGGACTCTGCGTGCGACCCACGCGCAGGACTACATGGGATTTCCCGCCACCGGACGGAAGCTCGTGTGGCGCTATGGTCACGAGTCGATTCGAGGACGGCCTCATCGTCGAGGACTGGGTCATTACCGACCTCGCAGAGCAGCTCTTGAGGGCGAGAAGGGGATGAACGCTCATCTCCCAAACGCAAAACTCCCGAGTCCCCGAGTGATCACCGCATAGATGGACACACGATGAGCCAGGATACGAGCCCCGACATGGAGTCGTGCGCACAGCACGTCGCCGACAGCCACGATCTGATTCGCGTGCAGGGCGCGCGTGAGAACAACCTCAAGAACGTCAGCGTCGAGGTTCCGAAACGCCGGCTCACCGTGTTCACGGGCGTCTCGGGTTCGGGAAAGAGCTCGCTGGTGTTCGACACGATCGCCGCGGAGTCGCGGCGGATGATCAACGAGACCTACAGCACCTTCGTGCAGAACTTCATGCCTGCGCTGGCTCGGCCGGACGTCGACATGCTGGCGGGCCTGACGCCGGCGATCATCGTCGACCAAGAGCGCATGGGCGCCAACGCGCGATCCACCGTCGGCACGGCCACGGACGCCAACGCGATGCTTCGCGTTCTCTTCAGCCGGCTGGGAAAGCCGCACATCGGCTCGCCCCAGGCGTTCTCCTTCAACATACCGTCGGCCCGCGGGTCCGGACGGATCTCCGTCGACAAAGGCGCGGGCAAGTCCGAGAGCCGGGAGTTCGTGATCACTGGCGGCATGTGCCCGCGCTGCGAGGGCATGGGCGCCGTGACCGACATGAACCTTGACGAGCTCTTCGACAGTAACAAGTCGCTTTCCGAGGGAGCCATAACGATCCCCGGATACACGGCCGACGGCTGGTCGGTGCGCATGTTCACCGAGTCGGGCTTCGTCGATCCCGACAAGAAGATCCGAGACTATACGGAGCAAGAGCGCGCGGACTTCCTCTACAAGGAGCCCACGAAGGTCAAGGTGAGCGGCATCAACCTCACCTATGAGGGCCTCGTGCCGAAGGTCACGAAAAGCTTCCTGCAGAAGGACGTCGACGCCATGCAGCCTCACATCCGGGCGTTCGTCGAGCGCGCAGTCGTGTACACCACCTGCCCGGAGTGCGGCGGGACGCGGCTGAACGAGGCCGCTCGCTCGTCGAAGATCGGCGACGTGAGCATCGCGGACGTCTCGGCGATGCAAGTCACCGATCTCGCCGAGTGGCTGCGAACCGTCGACGATCCCGAGGTCGCGCCGCTCAAGCTGGGCCTACGACAGGCGATCGACTCGTTCGTCGAGATCGGCCTCGGGTATCTGTCGCTCGACCGCGCGTCAGGGACGCTTTCGGGAGGCGAGGCGCAGCGCACGAAGATGATCCGGCACCTGGGCTCGAGCCTGACGGACATCACGTACGTGTTTGACGAGCCCACGGTGGGCCTGCATCCGCACGACATCCAGCGCATGAACGTGCTGCTGCGAGGGCTTCGTGACAAAGGCAACACCGTCCTCGTCGTCGAGCATAAGCCCGAGGTCATTGAGATAGCCGACTACGTGGTCGATCTCGGTCCCGGCGCGGGGCGAGACGGCGGCGAGATCACGTTCACGGGCGATGTGGCGGGTCTGCGCGCTTCAGATACTCTGACTGGGCGCTATCTCGACCATCGCGCTCAGCTGAAGCCGGCGGTACGGACGCCGAAGGGGAGCCTGCCCGTTCGCGGCGCTGCGCAGCACAACCTGCGCGACGTGGATGTGGACATCCCGCTCGGCGTCCTGACGCTTGTGACGGGGGTCGCGGGATCGGGCAAGTCTTCGCTCATCCACGGCAATGTGCCCGCGTTCCCCGACGTGGTCATGGTCGACCAATCAGCGATCCGCGGCTCGCGCCGCAGTAGTCCCGCGACGTACACGGGACTCCTCGACACGATCCGTACCGCATTCGCCAAGGCGAACAAGGTTAAGCCCGCACTCTTCAGCTCCAACTCCCAAGGCGCGTGCCCGGAGTGCAAGGGGCTCGGCGTGATCATCACGGACCTCGGCTTCAACTCCACGGTTGAGACCGAATGCGAGCTCTGCCGCGGGACGGGCTACGCGCAGGAGGTCCTCGAGTATCAGCTCAGCGGAAAGAACATCGCCGAGGTGCTCGCGATGACGGTGTCAGAGGCCGATGAGTTCTTCTCGGCAGGTGCGGCGCACACGATGCTGGCTCGCTTGATCGAGGTCGGTCTCGGCTACATCACCCTCGGCCAGGCGCTCAGCACGCTCTCAGGCGGAGAGCGTCAGCGCCTCAAGCTCGCGATTTCGATGGCTAAGAAGGGAGCTGTCTACGTGCTCGACGAGCCGACATCGGGCATGCACCTTGCCGACGTCGACAACCTGCTCGGGATGCTGGACCGCCTCGTGGACGCGGGCAACAGCGTCATCGTGATCGAGCACCATCAGGCCGTCATGGCGCACGCGGATTGGATCATCGACCTCGGCCCTGGCGCTGGCCACGACGGCGGCCGAATCGTGTTCGAGGGCACGCCGGCCGACCTCGTCCTCGCCCGCTCCACTATCACGGGCGAGCACCTCGCCGCCTACGTTGGCGGCTGACCGCCGATTGCCGTTCCCTATGCAGACTGCCCAAGACCGATCATATTGCCGTCCTGGTCAGACAGCATGGCAATGAGATTGCCTCCGCCCACAGACCGAACATCCTCGACCATCGTGGCCCCTGCGGCCCTGAGCGCAGCGACTGTCTCGCGGATGTCGTCTACCTCAAACATCGGCGTGGCGCCTGTCATGCCTCGTTCCTCGCCGTCGGGAGCAAGTCCGATTTGCAGCCCGTTGACCTCGAAGCCCACGTAGTAGGGGTCGTCGTAAGTCGGGTCGACGCCCAGTACGCGAGAGAGTAGCGCTTTGGACTTCGCCAGGTCCGACGTCGGGTACACCACTGCGGTCAAGCCCTTGTCCATGATCGCTCCTCTGTCCCGTTGGGTGTGCGGACATCCCGTCCGCAGTGCCTTTCTTGTACCCCTGACGCAGGAAGAGCGTGTGCGGGGATACAGTCCCCAAGGCGGGCGAGTGGCGGTCGGTGGAGGCGCAGATGTGCTCAGAGAACCGGCGTGAGACTCCCGAGGCGCGGCCGGTATGGCAGCGGAACCTCATGACGCCCATGCCGTTAGCCGAGAAGCTCCGGCTTGTCCGCAAGAACGCGTGGATCAAGCTCTCCGCACCGTCTCGATGCTGCGGCAACTACGGCGAGCCGGGTTGTTGACAGTAGCGGTTCGCTTCCGGTGGGAGCCACCGAGTGTCCGCGTTTTCGATAGCATTCTCAACGGACTACTTACCTGCGCAATCGTGATCCGACTCACCCAGGAGTCGATGGTGCTCGACATTCGAAGGCAACGATTGGTAAGCCAGCACATATCCCACGCAACCTTCCGCAAACCGGAAGAGGTCGTGGCGTACCTCGGCGCCATGCAGGCGCAAGACTACGCGGCAGCGAAATGGGCTGTGGGATTGCGCATGCTTCACGCCAGCGACCAACAGGTCGAACAAGCGTTCAACACCGGTGACATCCTGCGCACCCATGTGCTCCGACCCACCTGGCACTTTGTCACGCCTGAAGACATCGGGTGGATGCTGGCATTGACCGCGCCGCGCGTTCACGCCGCAAATGCCCATATGTACCGCCGGCTTGAGCTGGACGACACAGTCTTTGAACGCAGCCAAACCGCTCTGCTGACGGCGCTTCAGGGCGGTCAGTACCGAACCCGGAACGAGTTGCGCGAAGTCCTCGGGGCGGCTGGCGTCGTCGCCGACGCCGCAGGGCGAATGAGCTACCTGATGATGCACGCTGAGTTGGATGGGATCGTGTGCAGCGGCCCACGGCGCGGCAGACAGTTCACTTATGCTCTTCTCGATGAGCGCGCTCCGTTGGCCAAGCGGCTCGACCGTGACGCAGCGCTGGCTGAGCTCGCTCAGCGCTATTTCGTGAGCCGAGGGCCATCCCGGGTCAATGATCTTGCGAAATGGTCGGGGCTCTCGGGCGCCGACGCCCGCCGCGGGCTTGCGGCGGTGAGAGACCGCCTCCAGCGCGAGTGCCTAGGGGACGAGGAGTACTGGTCTGGACCGCTCGGCCCGACTGACGTCGCTGGGCCGACCGCTGCTCACCTGCTGTCCGTCTACGACGAGTACGTGTCTGCGTACAAGGGTTGGAGCACGATCGTCGATGACGCGACCTCACGTGAGCTGATCAAGATGGACAATGCACTCAACTCCATCGTCGTTGTTGACGGGCGAATCGTAGGCACCTGGAAACGTACGATACGCAGGCACGATGTCTTAGTTGAGACCAACATCATGGTGCCGCTGACCGATCTGCAGGAGCGAGCTGTCGCATTGGCGGTTCGAGAGTATGGGAGCTTCCTAGGCTTGCCGGCTGTAATGGCGTAGCGCGACGACAGAGTCAACACGCTCGGCTTCCGGAACGCTCTCGCCAGAAGGCTGCGGACGGATTGCTCAGTGTTCGATCGGTGTATAGAACACAACCCGGATGTCACTCGATCCGGAATCCCGCGCGAGGATGTAGAAAGCGTCCTCCGCCCCAACTTCAAGTCCGTCGGCATTCTCATGAATCCAATGCACGGCGACGGAGGCCACCGAGTCCGACAGCAGCGCCACTCGTGGCTCGGCTGGAATCGCAGTCTGCACTCCCGAGGCGTGGTACTGGGCGAACGACTGCATGAAGAACTGCTCGGTCTCGGCCGGTGAGCCTACGGCAATCACCTGCCCGCCGCCTACAACCAGTGCCGGCACGTTCCAGAGCCGCGCCATGGCGCCTGCGTCTGCGCGGGAGAGTACTTCGGCATAGGTGTTCAGGAAGTCACTCACCTGCTCCTCGTTCATTCGCCTCACAACCTTCCAGCAGTCACGTTCCGTATAGCCCCAGGCCAACCGGTCGCCGCGTGAAGAGGTCTTTCCCTCATCGGCGCTCCGAGTCGCCCGGCTCATACGTACCGAGCAGGGTGATTGCCTCCCACCCTTCGGGTACTTCTAGTGCAGACGACGAGCGGAGGAGTGGAGTCGAAATGCCGAGCACAGCGACGACAGGCACGGGCACTAAGGCCGATCCGTGGGTCCTGAGGACGCCTCCTGGAACCTCGGAGTATCGGATCTATCGGGACGAGTCGGCGGATCCGCCGGCGCTGGTCTGCGTGGTCGGCTCGACCACCCTGAGCTATCGGCTGCGTGCTATAGAGGACTTGCACGCGTGGCTGAAGGAGCGCGGCGACTGGGTTCCTCTCGGCGCGGCTGATGAACAGAAGCCCGCCGCCGACGGCACCGTCGAGGCCTGGGCCCGCTCGGAGGACAATCCCGTCGGAGGCTGGTACGGGCTCAAGAAGGGCCTGCGCGGGCGCTTCGGAATGTACCTACCGCCTCTGCTCGAGGCACTCGGTCTAGCTGAACTGGAGCACAATCCGCGCAACAACCGGATGCGAGCTCTCTGAACGGCCAGCCGTGACTGCCTGACAAGCGCACCGATCGGACGCGCACATGGCTCGGCTAGACTGAAACCACGGCGCGCAGGTTACAGCCGGGACGTGTGGCGCAGCCAGAGGAGGTTCGCGTGATCGTTCGCCCGGAGACCAATCGGGACCTCGCTGGCATCGGTGAGGTCAACAGAGCGGCATTCGAAGGCCACCCCTTCAGTCAGCAGACGGAACATCTCATCGTGGAGGCATTACGGGCGGCAGATGCGTTGGAGTTGTCGCTCGTCGCCGAGGATGACGGGGTTGTGGTGGGCCATCTTGCATTCTCTGCCGCTCAGATCGGCGATGCGTCGACGGGCTGGTTTCTGCTCGGGCCGGTGGCAGTCCAACCCACCCGCCAAGGCGAGGGTATCGGACGCGCACTAGTCGAAGCCGGTCTTGACGTACTGCGGTCTCGGGGGGCCTGCGGATGTGTCTTGGTCGGAGATCCGGCCTTCTACAGCCGTTTCGGATTCGGCCAGTGTGAGGGCGTAACCTGGCACGGAGTGCCAGACGAGAACGTGCTCTGTCTCTTGATGTCCGGCGACATGCCCGTGGGCGAGGTAGCGCATCATCCTGCGTTTCTTGCGGGATTGTAGGCGGGGGAGTGACGTGGTAGACAAGACAGTGGCGCAGAAGGCGCGCGTGAAGCCGGGTACGCGTGTGGCGGTGTTGAACCCGGTACTAGACGTTGTCGAGTCACTGGGTCTGCCTGAAGACATCGCCTTCGTCGACGCCCACCGCGCCCAGCTCGTGTTCCTCTTCGTGAACTCCCTCGCTGAACTGGAGGAACAGATGCCGCCAGCGGTATCCTCCCTGGCACCAGATGCTGCAATCTGGGTCTTCTTCCGCAAAGGTTCGAGGACGGCCGGATACGACATGAATCGCGATGACATCTGGGCTATCGCGGAGCGCATGGACATGCGGCCGCTGGGTCTAGTCGGCGTGGACGACACTTGGTCGGCGTTTCGGCTTCGGCGCTCATAGGGCGGCCTCAGTCGCGCCCGTCGGCGAACCAGTAGAGTGAGGAATCCAGTGGGACCTGTCCCCATGGTCATCTCGTCGACGCTCGGGTGGCCCGCATTGCAGCTCGCCGTCTTCTTGCTTCGGTTCCGCCACCTGCCGCCAGGCGGAGCGGCCGAGAGCCTCGTCTTCCTACCGATGGGCTTCGTCGCTGGCATCGTCGCCGCAGGGCTGATCGTTCAGTCCGCCAGCGACCGCCAACGGAGCTTCGTGATTCGGGGCTACCTTCTGGCGAGCCCTTTCGCCCTCGTAGGCGCACTACTGGGCGGCTTGGTGCTGCCAGGCGTGTGGGGACCTTTGGTTGCGGGAGGCATCCCGCTTGCGATTGGGTGTCTCATCGGCTTCGTGACCGGGCGACCACGCCACAGCGTCACGTCCTAGCATGCGCATGAGCCGAAGGCGCCGGCCGCGGCACATCCCAACGGTCTACGGCAGCGCACAAGCGGCGCCGTCGGCATCTTCGCCAACAAGCGAGACGAGGTCCGCGCGGGCGGCTTCGCTCAAGCCGAAGGACCCGATTTCGCCCTCGAGCCGAGCTCTTGTGCCGCTCCCGGAGACGTATCCGTTGACGCGCATCGCGGCGCTACTGTCGCGCAATGCGACTTCGTCGTTCCCGAGCATGCCCCTGAACTGGCGCATCAGAGTGTTGTTGTTTCTCAAATAGTACTTCTGGTGGTAGTCCTCGGCAGGCCAGAACCGCTTGAGGGGCTCGATGCGCGTTGTCAGCGGCTTGCCGAGCTTCCCAGCTGCCACCTGCGCCCGTTCGCGTGCGATCCGCAGCTGCTCATCATCGTGGGCGAGCACGACAGAGGCGTACTGCTGGTAGCTGGGCCGACTGGCGGGGTCGTGCAACGTGAACATGAGGTCGACGAGCTCCGCATAGCTGATCACGGTCGGATCGAACTCGATCTGCACGCACTCGGATTGATCACCAAGGCTGCGGTAGGTCGGGTTATTGCGATCGCCGCCCGCATAGCCGACGCGAGTTCTCCAGACGCCCTTGACGAGACCGAACTGGGCCTCAACCGTCCAGAATCAACCCATACCGAACGTGGCGGTGG
>DATHUB010000359.1:0-2311 GCA_035462695.1 Coriobacteriia bacterium
GCGCGACCGAGCCGTCACGGTGTGGGTGAACGGCGACCTCGTGAACAACGGGCTCAACGCGACCACGGACCGTGGCAAGATCGCGATCCAGGCGGAGGGCGCCGAAGTCGAGTTCCGCAAGGTGGAGATCGGGCCGTTGAAGTGAAGACGCTGTCCCGTTTTCAGGCGCGGTCGGGAAACTCCCGCGTCTCGGTGTTCACCTTCACCTTCGGCGATGTCCAGGCAGCCATCTCCGACTCTCGCCCACGCCCGCTCTTCCTCTTCGGCCGCACCGGAGTCGGAAAAGAACGGTCGGGAGATGCCTGCGCCATCCCACGACGATTGGGCGAGACGGAGTCGTGACGCTGCCGATGCGACTCATGGTTGAGGCGACGATGAACGCCGGCAAGCAGTCGCGACAACTTCGATGCGTGCGCCGCGCTGGAGAAACTCGGCATACCGCTGAGCAGCACCATCGAGGGCCAGTCTCTCCCTCTCGCCCATGGATGTGAACATCTCCGCCTTCATCGAGACCGTGCCACCACGGAGCGCCGTCCGCCGCCATGTGCCAGCGACGCGACCATCAATGATGATCACGGGGCTCAGCATGCCACCGCCGGCGTTCAGACGCTCGGAGTACTTGGTGTCGAGAACTGCCGTCCGGTCTCGGTAGGCAAGCACGTACTCGTCGAACGCCGGCAGCAAGTGCACGCAGGTAGATCCGACAGTCGCTGGCGCTTCATTCGGCAACCAGAACGTCTCGCCATTCACGACGTCCGCCACCAGATGAGACTGGATGGCCATCAGGCCGGCTCGCGCCTCCTTGGCGGTCAGGCCTGACCACCAAACGAAGTCTCGCAACGATGCCGGGCCCCGGCTGCGGAAATAGCGGCGGGCCAACTCGGCGACCGCTTCATCTCTCCGTAGTGGCACTCGTCGTGGTGCTCGATGCTCGAGAAGAACATACGTGTGGTGGCTTCCACGTGGAGGGCCGCTGCAGATGATGCCGTCGAGCTCCGCCCGCACAAGCAGGTGAGAAAGGCGGGGGCCGTCCGCCGAGACACCTGCATGACCGAGCGTCGAGCCGATCTCGTCACGCGTGAGCGCATGACCGCCGTCGAGGGTCTTCGCGAGTATCCTAGCGCAGCGGCAGAAGGTGGCTGAATCGAGTCCAAGTTGCCGGTATCGACCCGTGGAACGAGCAATCAACCCGGGTGCCACCAAGTCCTGCATCCACCTCAGGTCCTTCGCCGAGACGAAGTGCCAGGTGCGACGCATCACGTGGGTGCGAAGAATGCCACCGTTCGCAATGGCTCCTTCGATGATTGAATCATTGGCCATGCCGACCGGCATACGGAGCCCCAAGGCCCACTTTGCCGCGGAGTAGTCCTGTGCTTGCACTGCGCCGAGCCACGCGACTACATCAGACGCGTCCGAGAAGACGCTGCCAGTGATGCGCTGCGCAGAGAGTCTCAGAGCTGCGAACAGCGGCCGTCGCTCAGTGCGCCCTGCGTGTCTCATGCTGCCGGCGATCCGGGCGATCGAGTGTGTGGGCACTCCGCGCGGGTGGGTTCACCTGCCCCTCCGGGCTCGCGAGCGCCTGGAGCAAAGCATCGACAGCGGCGCTCGCGCCCACGACTGTGCTTTCGCCAACGAGTGCGCAGATCCGCTTGGACCAAGCGTTCACGTCCGGCCGAATCTGCTCGATGGCTTTCCATCCTCGATCGGTGGGCGCGAGCAGCTTGGCGCGTTGATGCGCAGGATTGGGCAAGAATTCGCAGAGCCCTTCTTCAACGAGCACATCCGCTAGACGCTGGACGCTTTGACGAGCCAGCCCCATGCTGCGTGCGGCAGCAGCCACCGTGAGCGGCTCACGTAGCACGGCGCCAAGCACCTGCCAGCGGGCCCCTGTCAGCCCGCTGCCCTCGGTGAGACGATCTGCTGCATCCAGGAAACGGCCGTTCAGTCGAAAGACCCTGAGCACAAGATCCGTGAGAACGTCTCCTGACGATCTACTTCTGGCCACCATGCCCAAGCGCCTCCATGAACTCGAAATAGCAGGCAGCGCTCCCAGTCTTGAAGAGTCTGTACCAGGCGTCGAGCGCCCTGTCGGGAAAGACCTCAAGCCGGGCAAGGATGAGCCGAGCGAACTCCAGTGAGGCGGTCACCGACGCGGTGATGACGCCACGGTCCTCGACAGCCGGCTCTTGAACGTAGCGTGAGCCTCCACGATATCCGCTGGAGGCGAGCCAGTGGGGGTCATTGCTCGTGTGCCGGCGATCGTCGAGAAGCCCAGAACGTGCAAGGCCGAAGGTCGCGCCGCAAATCGCGG
>DATHUB010000360.1:0-2089 GCA_035462695.1 Coriobacteriia bacterium
GCTGATGGCGACCGCATCGTAGCGGCCTACGTGCTTTCCGTCGTGCAACTGCCGAAGGTGCTCGAGATCTGCGCGCGCATCGTCGGTCGTGGCGTAGGCGCCACCGTACAGGTAGAGGCGCTTAAGCTCGGCCATGGTGTACGTCCCCTCATCGGCTCGACAGGCGGTTGGCTCATAGATACCCCTCGAGTAGGCCAGCCCCTTACGTGACAGATGCTAGCGTGGCTGCTCCTGACGCACTTCTCTGGGGTACGCGCGTTCGCGACCTTGCTACACTTGACGGCAAGCTGCTTGTTGTCCGGGTGAGCGCAACGGAGGTTGCTGTGACAGCCGATGTGATTCGTAGCCAGTTGTTGGAGTTGGGGCTTGCCGGCAACGGCGCTCTGCACAGGAACCTTCCACCCGCCGAGCTGATCGCCCGCTCACTTGCTCGGAGTGAAGGGATTCTCGCCGCCAACGGGGCTTTGGTAGTCAAGACCGGTGAGCCGTCCGGTCGCTCACCGGATGATCGCGTCATCGTCGCAGAGGGACCTGCCGTCGACACCGTATGCTGGGGCGACATCAATCGGGCCTGCCAACCCGCGCTCTTTGATCGGCTCCTGGACAAGGCTCGTGGCTACTTGCACGATCGCGATCTCTACGTGTTCGACGGTTTCGCCGGAGCGGAACGGGCCTATCGCATGCCCATAAGGGTGGTGGCTGACGCCACGTGGCATGCACTCTTCGCAAACACCCTCTTCCTGCGCCCAACTCAATCTGAGCTCGAGGACTTCACGCCGCAGTTCACGGTCGTCAACTGTGGCGCTCTGCGCGCCAGTTCCGATTTCGATGGCACACGCTCATCGGTCTTCGTCGGCATCAACTTCACGCGAAAGCTGGTGCTGATTCTCGGCAGCATGTACGGCGGCGAGATGAAGAAGTCGATCTTCTCGGTAATGAACTATCTGCTTCCGCAGCGTGACGTTCTGCCGATGCACTGTGCGGCCAATGTGGGAGCTACTGGCGACGTTGCGCTGTTCTTTGGTCTCTCTGGCACCGGCAAGACGACGTTGTCAGCGGATCCCTCGCGGCGGTTGATCGGAGACGACGAGCACGGCTGGAGCGACCATAGCGTCTTCAACTTCGAAGGCGGCTGTTACGCAAAGACCATCCGTCTTTCGCCTGACTCGGAGCCGCAGATATACCAGGCAATCAAGTTCGGCTCCATTCTGGAGAACGTTGTCATCGATCAGCAGACGCGGGCAATCGACTACAGCTCGGACTTCCTCACGGAGAACACGCGGGCGACGTATCCGATAGACCACATCCCCGATGCCGTGGGTGGCGGCGTTGGCGATCATCCGCGAAACATCTTCTTCCTCGCGTGCGATGCCTTTGGAGTCCTCCCACCGATTTCGCGGCTGACTCCCGACATGGCCAGCTACCACTTCCTATCAGGGTTCACTAGCAAGGTGGCGGGTACCGAGGTAGGCATCGACGAGCCGCGACCGACTTTCTCGGAGTGCTTCGGCGCACCCTTCATGCCGCTGCATCCTTCGCGCTACACCGAGATGCTCGCGCAGAGAGTGCGCGAGCACGAGGTTGACTGTTGGCTCGTGAACACGGGTTGGACTGGTGGCCCGTATGGCGTTGGGCACCGCATGAGCATCGACTTCACCCGAGCGCTCATACAAGCCGCTCTGGACGGCTCTCTGGCAGCGTCGGAGTTCGTATCCCATCCGATCTTCAAAGTGCTCGTACCGAGCGGGACCGGGGCGTTCCCAACGGGCGTACTTGACCCGCGTTCGAGCTGGAGTGATGGGGAGGCGTATGACAAGGCGGCGCTCGAGCTAGCCCGAATGTTCACCGAGAACTTCGAGCGGTTCACGCCGCATGTGAGCCGAGAGGTGCTGGCGGCAGGGCCCGACGGCGGGTGATAGTGCGCTGCTGCCTTCCCGATGACGGTGTTCCGACCGCGAAGCAGTCCATTGAGGGATGTTTTCCGCACGTTAGGCTCGAGTTTCAACCCAACGGCAACACACTACTCAGCGCTAAAACGCGCGACTACCCCGAGGGACTAGGGGGGTGTAGAAGATGACACTGAGGAGCT